>JACQGJ010000414.1 GCA_016199605.1 Armatimonadota bacterium
CAAGGGACGACCGAAGTATTGCCATGCAAGGCCGGCGACGTTGCAGGAATCACGACCCTCTCTCGACCACCACTGCGGCGGAAGCCGTTCACCGAAGGGACACCAGTCGGGAGCGATCACGACGTAGCCACGTTGGACCGCTGCGACGGCATACTCGTAGTTGAGAGCCTCTATGGTTTTCGCGCCTTCGTCGCCCACGATCTCCCGGGTAACTCCGCAGATGTCCGCCTTACCATTGCCGTGGCCGTGCGCTGCCAGGATACCCGCCCGTCTTTCACCTTTCTTGAGACCTTTCGGCGTGAGCAGGTATGCCGGTACAGTCACACCCCAAGACGAATCGAACAACACTTTTTCCCGGACGTAGTCGCCTTTGTCCACTCGCTCGACGACCTCGATGTCGAGCGGCACTTTCCCCGGCCAGGGCCCGAGGCAGTTGCGATAGTGACGCGCAAAAGCCTTGCGCCATTTCTGGAAATCCTCCTCAGTCGTACCGTCGAACGCACAATCCGGTTTCCAGTTCTTGCACCAATACTGAAGGACATCATACAAATCAACGTTGCGTTTTCGCGCGGGCATCCATGTCTCCTTTCGAGGGTCACTTATGATCACAGCGCCGTCTCACAGCCACGACATGAGGCACAGGTCCGCTATGTCCCCGGTAGTGTAAAGGAATCTTGGGAGAACTGTCAAACACAGGGTCAAAGTTGAGCTTTAGACCTTCGTGCTCGTTCGGGAGGTAGCACGTTCCCCGGACCAAGTCAGCAATCGGAGTTCCACTCTCTCGCTATCTCGCTCCTCCGACCTTCACCTTCGTGAATCTCGCGGGCGCGGCGCCGTGGGTCATCTGCGAGATCTGCATCGGGTCGCCCTTGCCGCAGTTGAGGACGCCGTTGGGAATCCAGAAGCGTTCGTCGCAGATCGCGTCACACGAGTTCCAGAACTCGGGGGTGAGGCTCTGGTAGGTGACGTTCTTCAGCATCCCCACGATCTTTCCGGCCTTGATCTCCCAGAACGCGTCGCCGCCGAACTGGAAGTTGCACCGCATCTGGTCGATGCTGAAACTGCCCATGCCTTCGATGTAAATGCCGTCGTCGGTGTCGGAGATCAACTCGTCGAGACTCAACGGTCTCGGCCCAGGCGCAAGCGACAGGTTCGGAATGCGCACGATCGGGATTGAGCTCCAGTGATCGGCACGGCATCCGCCAACGCTACGGTCGAGGTCGATGGCGCCAGCGACTTCGCGTGAGGTCGAATAGCCGCGGAAGACCCCGCCTTCAACGATGTGCCACCGCTGTCCTTCCACTCCGTCGTCATCGAATCCCCATGTCGCCAGCCCGTGCGGCAAGGTGTTGTCGGCAATGAAGTTGACCTTCTCCCCGCCGTATTGGAGGTGGTTGAGCTTTTCGGGTGTCGCGAACGAACGACCCGCGAGCGACTCCTCCATGCCCAGCGCACGGTCGAGTTCGGTGGCGTGACCGACCGATTCATGAATGGTCAAAGCGAGGTTGTGCGGGTCGAGGATCAGGTCCTTGAATCCCACCGGCGATTCCTTCGCATGCAGCTTGGCGACAGCCTGCTCGGCGACGCGGTCCACGTTCTCCAGCAGGTCCTGCTCGTTGATGTTTTCGTAACCCATCGCCCGGGGTGGTGGTTCGTAGGTGCGCGACTGGGCGTCGCCGTCGCCGACGGCCGTCGCCCGGTACACCGCGCCCGTGGTGAAAACCTCGCTCGACAACTCCGATCCTTCGCTGCTGACGAACAGCCGCTCGTCCTTGCGCAGCGTGAGATTCGAGAAGGCTTTCGTGATTCCGGAATGCCGGAGCAGTCCACGGTTGATCTCCAACAGCAGCCCGACTTTCCGGTCGATCGGTACCGCAAACGGATCGACCTCATACGCCGGGCGAAACGCAGACTGCCGCGGCGGCTCGGGCACGAGGCGGACCGGCTCACGCATGGTGGTCGCCGACGCCCTCGCGATATCGACCGCCTGCCGGGCGACCCGCTCGACCTCGTCCCTGGTCAGTCGCCCCGATCCGGCAAATCCCCACGCGCCGTCGACGATGACGCGCACTCCCAGGCCGATGTCCTCGGAGTCACGGATTCCGCTGACGCGCTCGTCTTCGCAGTTGAGGTTCTGGCGAAGGTAACGGGCGACCCGAACGTCGGCATATTGTTGTGCGCCGTAATGTTGCGCCACGTTGAGGGCGTGACGGGCAAGGTCAAGCAAAGATGTGTCGTGCATACTTGTGCCTCCAGCGAATCCGATCCTATTTCGTTGTCTTCGATTTCCTATCCCAATCCAACTGCTCCCAGATGAATCCTGTCGGCGGGTCGGTGGCGAAGGAGGAATTCAACCTCAACGACTCGGCATGATACTTCCAAGCTTCGTCTCTCCTCCCCAATCTCTCCAGCACCTTCGCCATTTCCCAGTTCAGCAGGTCCGTGCTGTCGCAATTCGGCAGAGCGTCCACCGATTCGTCCTCCAGCCCGATGCGTCGATAGCGGACGCGCATCTGGTATCCTGGATACTTCCCTAACTTCGGCGCATTCAGTCCCGTCTCCAAATCGGCCCGCGCTTGGTCCCATTCGCCGCGCGTCTCGTGAATCTGCGCGAGGAAGAGCCATGTGACCGGAGGCTTGCGGGCAAGTTTGGTGGCTATGGTGATGAGTTCTTTCTCGGCCCTTTTCGCATCTCCTGCTGCAAGGCGCGTCACTGCTTTCGAGAGTCTGTACGTCGGTAAGGATGGATCCAGGCGAATGCAATCGTCGAAATCGGATGCCAGCCATTTACTGGAGGGGAGTCGGCGGAACCGGAGCCAGGCGGCGTTATTCCGGACCAAGGCGTCCTCACCGTTGTATCGCAGTGGTCTCTCCTTGTCGGAGAATAGCCAGCCGCCCCTCCTGCAAAGCGAGTCGAGGGTGGTGTAGTAGGGACTGAAGTCTTGATCCAGTTCGATGGTTTCGTTCAATCCTTGCAGTGACCGGGTTTGCATCGCGTGGTCGAATTTGAGGTGCGCCTTCGACCAGGGAGCGGTGTAATAGGAGTAAACGGCAACGCCTGCCAACAGCAGAAAGACCGGGGGGACAAGCTCGCGGGCGTATGCCCTGGACACTCTACAATCCGGGCAGCACCGCGATACCATCAATCCCAGCAACACCCAACTCGTCCCCGTGATCGCCGGGATCGCCTGCGTGGAGTTGAAGAGACTGAAAAAGAGGAACCCGACCAATGAGGCCAGCAGAGCGGTCTGCCGTCTGGCAACATGCAGGTCCTTCGAAGGATCGATGGTGCGAAAGCCCTGGAAGAAACCAACGCCCATTGTGCCGAGGAACAAGACCAGAGCGACGGCTCCTCCGTCAGCGGCATACTGGAGGAGCAGGTTGTGAGCGTGGAAGATCAGCTCACGCCCTTCATCAATCTTGATGTATCGAGGATAGATGATGGGCAGAAGCCCCGAACCCCAGCCCCACAGCGGTCGGTCCTGCCACATTGCCAGAAGCCGCTTCCACATTGCAAGGCGACCCACCGAGCCGTAGTCTGACCCGGTCAGCATCGTTCGGACTCGCTCCAGGAACCATTGGTGCGGGGAGAAGAACAAGGCCGCAAGCAACAGCGCCATCACACCGAGGAGCAGGAACTTCTGAGAGCCGAGCAACTCGACGAGACTTTTGAGCTGACCAGTAGCAAAGGAGACCGCGAGGAACGCCAACGTCGCGGCCACGACTCCCACCCAGCCACACCGCGAGTAGGTGAAGAGGATTCCGAAACAGAGAAGGAGAGCATAGAGGGAGTAGCACCGTAGCGCGAGCACGGAGGCGCGAGAGCCGGTGGGCGCTTCCATCCCTGCCAGGCTGGTCGGCAAGCAGCGTGACAGCACGAGGGGAAACAACAACACGAGGTATCCCGCGAGATCGTTGTGACTGTTCATCGTGGCGACCATGACCCGTTGTCCTGCAGGGCTGGTGTCGCGATGCGGGTCGAACAACCAGCCGGCAAACTGCATCAAGGCGAAAGTCAGAACGACGACGCCCCCGGCAAGCACCGCGGTAACGACTCGCTCGCGGTGCTCGTCAGACCGGCAGTAGAGATACGTCATCCAGGCGAGACCCAGATACCAGATCGACTGAAAGCTGACTTCGAGGCTGAAGCGAGGAAAGAACGACAACTGAGCGGAAATGACTAGCGACGCCGCAAGGAGTCCCATCAGGATGAAGACCGGGTTGCTCAGGCTTCGGTAGAACCGGGTGATTTCTTTTGTGCGGATCAGGGCGACGAGGAGTGCGATCCAGAGTATCGTCGTGACGATCTGTCCCTGGATCTTCCCAACCGCCGTCAGTGAAGTAACGAAGGTCCCTCCGCAGGTCACGAAGTAGATCATCAGAGCAGACAGGAGCGCTCCGCTGGGATCAAGGCGCTTCAATCTGCATTCAGTGGCGTGGTTCGTCGACATGCGGGTTCCGGTAGAGCAGCACTTCGATCTGCGAGAAACGGTGTGTCTCCAATCGCTGAAGGTTCCTGTCGAACCACTTTCGCACGTAATCGCGCGGATCGGTGATGTAATTGTAGCACAGGACCAGCCACACTCGACCGTGTCCCGCAACGGTACGCTCGGAATCACGAGCGACCTCCTCGGGCTTCGGCCCAACGCTGCTTGGCAGTCCGGCCCTGTTAAAGGACTGCTTGTAGTAGTGCCGGAAGGCCTGATCCTCCCAGGAGGCGTTGAACACAAGTAGGTCCTGGGGGCGCTTCGCCTCGGAGAAAAAGCGGCTGACTGCCCGCCAGTCTTCACGGGCGTAGACGGGGTTGAAGTAGACGTTCTTCAGACAAAGCAGCCATATCGCAAGCAGCAAGGCGCCGCCCACTCCGGCGATGGGATGACGCCGTTGCTTCGCCGCGTCAATTCCCGCGGCAAGGATCATCGCCGCCGATGGATAGGACACGGCGTAGTAACGGGACAGGTGAAATTCGGTCAGGATCGCTGCCAGAAAGCTGAAGGCAGCGGGACCGCAAAAGGACAAGAGAATCAACGAACCTGCCATCGACCGATCACCGTTCTTCGTCCCCAAGACCGATCTGCCTGCAAGAGATCGGGCCCCCGACCACCAGAAGCACATCGCTATGAGAGAACCGACGAAGACCGTCATCACCAGCACACCCACATTCTCGCGGAAGAGTCCCTGGAAATACCCGAAGTTGAAGTCGAGGAACATGGCCACTACGCTGTTCACGGCCTTCATCATTGAACCGCCTGACGCGCGATTGCCCAGATGATGGCCGAGCATCAGCATCCCAATGATCCACGGAAGGCAGAGCAGCAGCACTCCGACCTGCGAGAGAACCCACCGTCCGAAGGTTCGCGGCGTCTGGCGACATTCCAGCAACGCCCAAACCCCGTGAGCAGCGACCAGTCCGAGCGCCATGTAGTGAGTCATCAGCGAAAGGAACGTGGCGATGACGTATCCGGACCACACCGTCGTTTTACCGGTGGTAGCCGCGCGATGAAGGAGGAGTGTAGACAGTAGCGTGAGCACTTCCAGCATGGCGTACATTCGCGTCTCCTGCGAATAGAAGACCTGATAGGGAGACAGGAGCGTGATCACGGCCGTGATCCATGCCGCTCGACGTCCGAGGAGTGCGTCCGCTGTGATGAACATGAGGAGGACCAAGATGACACCGAAGACTGCAGAGGGCAGGCGCGCCCAGCATTCGGTGGAAATCCCCGGAAAGGCGGCGCTGAGCTTCAATAGTGGATGGAGGAGGACGTAGTAGGACGGCGGATGC
Source organism: Armatimonadota bacterium (assembly GCA_016199605.1). GTDB lineage: Bacteria > Armatimonadota > Abditibacteriia > CG2-30-59-28 > CG2-30-59-28 > JACQGJ01. The sequence goes on from JACQGJ010000414.1 coordinate 5,783, forward strand.
ACCGCGTCGTATAGAGCTTTCGCGATCAGGACTCCGATGGGTTTCTCTGCGACCCGCAGGGAAAACACCTCATCGAACCAGAAGCTCTGGTAACCGAGGCGGTAGAAACGAGTGAGCGTTGCCGCAACTCCCAGCAAGAGGAGCGGAGCCACGAGGCGCTTTTGCGAGGGAGCCTTCACTGTTTCATCGTGCGAATTCAAGGGCGGACACCACGGCATCGAATACCCGGCTGACAGAGATCATCCTCATGCACGGATGGGTCGTGCAGCCATAATCGAACCCCAGTTCCAGACACGGGCTGCAGGCGATGGGGCTTTGGACCACAGTATGTCTGTTGCCGACCGGCCCCCATTTGTTCGGATTCGTTGGTCCATGAAGGGCGACTGTCGGCGTTCCTGCGGCCGCGGCGATGTGCATCGCGCCGGTGTTGCCACAGACGAGGAGATCGCATCTTTGCAGCAACGCCACAAACTGAGTGAAGGAAAAAGATCCCACAAGATTCAGGCAAGGCTTGTCGAGCTTTACCGCGATTCGATCGACGAGATTCTTCTCTCCCGGACTTCCGGTCAGCATGATCCTCAAGTGGCTGTATCGGTGAGTCAGGCGATTGGCAAGCTCTGCATAGAGCTCGACCGGCCACTGGCGCGGCTTGCCCGAGCCTCCGCAGCCTGGGTGAATGGCGACGAGGAGCTGTGACATCTCTGAAGGTTTTGCTGGCTCCTGGTCCCGGCCAAGCAGTTCTGCGGCCAGGAGAGCGTCCCTCGCGGGGATCCATAGCTCCAAGCGGCGAACTCCGCGCGGCGCTCCCGCAAGGTCCACCAAGTCCAGGAAGTTATCGACCTCATGGCGATTCCTCGGGGGACGGGTCGTCCGCGTGTAGCAGAACCGGCGATGCTGATCGCGAGGATCGAAGCCGATTCTGTGTCTTGCTCCCGTGGCAAAGGTAAGAAGCGCGGTGATTCGCATCCACTGGTCGAAGTCGATGACTAGGTCGAAACTCCGTTTACGCAAGTCCGTCACAAACCGCAGGAAATGGGCAGGGCGTTTCAGATAGCCCTGGAGGTCAAGGCGAAGGATCGTGTCAAAGAAAGGGAACGTCCGAACCGTGTCGTAAGTGACCGAACTGCAAAGCAAGGTGAATTCTGCTCGCGGGAAATGGTTGCGCAGCGAGCGCCACGCCGGAACAGCCAGGACAGAATCACCAACGGCTGACAGTTTGATGAGCAGGATCCTGGACAGGTCTGCCGGGACTGGGGCGATGTCCGGCGCCCGTCTGACTTGAGAGAGCCCAACCAGATAACAGAGCGGGATCCCCAGATGCCGATCGATGACTTTCAGGTAGGGGTTGTCCCGCATGGGCGATTAGCGACCCCAACGATGCGACCCTCGCGAGACGGATCGGGTTCGCGTCAGCATGTCGGCTGAGAAGCTTGGCGGGGGCGTGGGGATCCCTGCGGCGGGGGGGGCGCCGGGGCTTTGCTGTGTTTCCGTGGCTTTGCCCGCCTTGTCCTGAATCACCGGCTTATCCTGTTTGTTCGCGCCCAAGGCGAGGGACAACATACCCGTCGGCCCACGCAGAGCGACCTGGTCTCCGGTGATCGCCAGTAGTGTGTAGCCGAAGGCCTGTTCCCCCACTTTGACCAGCGAGGAGTCTCCTTGCACGGTTTGCTCGAGCAGAACATAAGGCGTCTTGTTGATATGCACAACCCCCGTGGCTGCAATGCCCGGGGAGGCTCCACCTTGCCCCATGGGGCCGAACGAAGGCCCGAACCTCGCGCCGCCAAAAGGAGGAATCGACGGGAAACCACCTTTGGGTGGGGCGGGCAAGTTGGGCTTCGCCCCTTTCCCCGCAGAGCCTTCCTTGCTTGACTCGCCTTGAGAAGGCGGGGTAAAAAGATTGCGTCGCGCAACGATCAAGTAATCGTCGCTGCTTCTTATTCCCGGTTTGTCGGGGGCACCAGACCCGGGCTTCAAGCCTGACGTTGACGAAGGCCGACCTCTCGGTCCTTCCCCTTTCTGCATCTTGATGTAAGTGACGGAGAAAGCAGCCAGAGCGACGACAAACAGGCCAAGGATGATCGTGGCTTCTCTCTTTCCTATTTCCTTACGGGTTCCATTGGACACGACGTATTCCTCTCCCTCTTACTTGGAGCTGAAGGATGACACGATGATCTCTGAGGTGATCTCTGAAGCAGTCGCCGCGGTCTCCGGGCCTGCATTGCTGCGCAAGCTGAAGTACTCGACATTGAGCGCTCCCTTCAGCCCGTTGATCCGAAGCAGCAGATCCGTGAGGCCCTCAAGGCTTCCGACGACCGCAACGCGTATAGGGTGACGGGTGCAGCCCTTCTCTATGCGGGTTGTCATGGGCTGGGCTGACTCCAGTCTGAGGTCGCATTTCCTGCACAGCCCGGTGATCGTTTTGACGGCAAAGGCCGTATGCTCAACCGATGAAGAGGCCGTCCACAACCCGCCCAGAAGTTTGAGTGTGTCGCTCTCCGCGGACTCTTGCCGACGGACCTGCTCCCTCCGCAGGTGACTCAGTTCTCTCTGTTTCTCGACCAGCCGGTGTTGGACCTCGTTCCATCGAGACCACAGCGGGTCCACTATTCCCCGGTAGGCCCCGGCGATAACGATCGACACAACCAACACGAGAACGATCCGACTCCGCGACTGTTCCTTCATTCTACCTCACTGCCCCAGCGGTTTCATCGTGCAGGCAATCTGAAACTCGAAACGTTGTTGCCCCTCGGATTTCCCACCCGCGGATACAACCGCGGTCGTCGAGCGGCTATTGACGAGTCGGACTTCCGAAAACAGCCCCAGGTCCTCAAAGGTCCTCAAGGTGGCGGCGATATCCTCACTCGCCGGCGCGAGACCGTTCACGGTCACTTCCTTGTCCGTCTCACCCACCATCTCTGTAAACCAAACGTTTTTCGGTAGTTTGAGACTCAACCGACGAAGGGTTTCCAGCCATAGGTAGCTGCTGCGTCTGGCGTCTCGCGCCAAGGCCTCGATTTGCCTGGTATCGTTGAGCAATGGTTGAGAGCCCTTCTTGTCGGGCAGCGTCTGGCGCAATCGGTCCACCTGAGCTTCCAGGCCGTGCAGGCGATCTCTATTGAGGCCCAAATGCCGGTCGTAGGTTCGCCAGCCTGCCCAGGCAAGGCTGCCCAGAAGGAGAATCCCCAGAAAGACCCACGACCTCCGTCCCTGGCGCAATCGCCGAGAGGTCTGCTGGCTTCTTAAGAGATTGACCGACAGCCCCACGCCTTCGGTCTGAAGGGCAGCCGCAGTCGCCACGAAATACCGTTCCGGGTCGTCGATCGACACCCGGGACGAGCCTGACCTCACTGTAGAGGTGGCCCGGTGTCCAAGACTAACGGGCATATCTCGCCAGGGGTCCGCGAGGACCGTAGGCAAAACCGTTCCCTCCGGCCCCAGCAACCCGCCGTTCATCTCTTTCAGGACTTCCTGGGCTTTCCTCCCGATCACCACGCATCCCTGAAGACTCCGGTCTTTCGTTGAAGAGCGGTATCCCATGAGAGTGCGACGCGCTTCCGCAACCAGTTGTTTGGGTGAGGTGGGTTCCACCGTTCTTGTAAGAAAAGTTCCCCCGCCATCATAGACCGTCAGCGTGGCCTGGTTCGTATCAGCGTTCAGGATACTAACGGGAGATCCATCATCACTGCCGCCATTGCCGCTTTTCTGCGGCCACCAACGGGAGGCCAGATCTGCCGCCGCGAGAGAGCCCACCGTACAACTGGCCCTGCCACCGTCTACACTTTCAATGTAGGGCCGGGCGGCTTCGAAGTCCTCTTTCCTGACCATGGCGACCAACACCGGCGCCATCTTCTCTTCGCCTGTTTCGCCGACGGCAGACTTCTGTTCGGTCAACTGGCAGAAATCAGTCTGTAGATCGTGAGTTGGGAAGGGCACGTGTCGCTGCAGCTCGTATTGCAGCATCTGGCGGAGCGTCTCGGGCTCTGCGTGGGGCAGTTTCACTATTCGGGTGGCCGTGGAGGGGAAGGAGAGGCAAAAGTTCACCTTCAGCTTGCCCGCTGCAAGGCCAGTGCGGCTCGCGGCCTGTTTCAGGAAACCTCTGAGAGCGCGCACGGTCCGTTCCGGCTCCGGTCCCTCCGCAGGGAAGCACGCCACGTCGAGAACCTCCGCCGCACCGTTGTCGCGGCGTAAAGCCACCGCCCGGATCTCCTCGGGGGTTATCTCAACACCCACTGTTACTTGATTACGAGCCATAGTAACGTACCATCAACTGCCAGAGACAAGGCGAAACGTCTCCCTGGCGATGACCAACTCCTCATTGGCCAGCACGACCACGATTTGCACCGGCGAGCCGTCTCGGGAGATGATTCCTTCCTCTCCTCGCCGATTGTTCTTGCTCGGGTCCAGGTGAATCCCGAGACACTCCAGACCGCGACAGAGGCTCTCCCTTACAGCGATACCATTCTCTCCGATTCCGCCGGTAAATGCAAGCACATCGAACCCTTCCAGGATTGCCGTGTATGCGCCGATGTATTTCTTCGTTTCATGAACGAAGACCCTCAAAGCGAGAGCAGCGCGGTGATTTCCCGCCGCGGCCGCTTCTTCGAGATCACGGACATCGCCACTCAACCCCGAGATACCTTTGAGTCCGCCGTTCTTTGACAAGGCGGAGCGAATGTCGTCGGTGGAAAGTCCCTCCTTTTCCATCATATACAGGATGATGAACGGGTCGAGGTCGCCGTTGCGAGTGGCATTGGGCAGACCGGATTGCGGCGAGAACCCCATGCTGATGTCTACGGACTCGCCGTTCCTGATGGCGCAGATACTGGAGCTGCCGCCGAGGTGGCAGGAGATGATTTTCAACTCCTCACGGTTGCCTCCAACCAACTCGGGCGCCCGGTGGGACACATACCGGTGAGAAGCTCCATGAAAGCCGTACCGACGGATCGCGTGCTTCTCGGTCCATTCGTATGGAATCCCGTAGGTCCGCGCGTGGTCCGGGATCGTCTTGTGAAACGCGGGCTCAAACACACCGACCAGTGGTTTCCCGGGAAGGAGGTCCTGGAAGATTCGGAAGGCCTCGATGTAGGGAGGATTGTGCGCCGGGGCCAGAGGCGTGTATTCCTCCATGGCCTGGATACCTTCCTCCGTGATGAACACCGCATCGGCGATGCCTTTTGCGTGCACCGGCTTGAAGCCGACGGCATCGAGGTCATTGAGGTCCGACAGGACTCCTGACACCGGATCGGTCAGGAGCTGGAGGACGTGCTCGATCGCCGCCCGCTGGTTGGGCGCTTCGATGTTTTTCTCAAGCTTCGCCTCGTCGCCGCGATGGTAAGTAAACGGCGAGGAGGCGCCGCCGACCCTCTCCACCTTGCCGACCGCCAGCAATGCCTCCCGCGGCATTTCGAAGAGCCGGAATTTGAGGGAGGTTGAACCGACGTTAACGACTAAGAGTTTCACGGTGATTTCCTGGGATACATTGTCGGCCATCAAGCGCTGCCACGCGGCCGGAGGTATTCGTTAGTACTACAACCGCACTGCGTCATTCTGAGGAACGGAGTGACGAAGAATCTCGGTTTCCGAGTGGCGAATCGGGCGACGGGTCGAGATTCTTCACTCCCTCTGGTCGTTCAGAATGACGTTTTCGACGAAGTGCGGTTGTAGTATCAGGGAGGAAAGATGCTCCCTTGTCTGAAGGGTCAATACAGTTCACGTTCCTTTCCTTTTCTTCGAGGACAATCGTTGCGCAAACGAGGCATGTTCTTTGGATGCGATACCTTTTTGCAGCACCGCCAGCACCCGCGCCATGTCACCTTGAAACAATGCGTTGACATCGAGATGCAGCCCGGGGAAAACCTGGCTGTGCAGAATTCCCGATTCATCCGCCAGCAGGGGAACATATTCCCCTTCCTTCAGCGCAAACCAGTCGATGCGCCGGTCCTCCACCTGCCACACCAGGTATTCCTGCACCTCATTGCGGCGGTACACTCGCAACTTGTCGTGCAGGTCGATGGAAACGCTGCTGGGAGCAATCTCCACGATCAGTTCAGGAGGCCCTTCCAGGTAATCATCGCTCGTTACCAGAGCACTCCCGCCCAACGCGTGCTCCAGCCGCAGAAGAGCGTCAGGCTGGAATTCATTCTCCGCGTCCAGTCGAACGGTGGCATTGTCAGCCAGGTAGACACCTGGGGTTTCGGCGACGTAAACCGCCAGCCATCCCATGACGTTTCCATGAGGCTGAGCGTGCTTTTCGAGACGTACGGGCGACGGCATGTGAACCACTCCTTCTATCAATTCGGCTTTCTTCAGGGTCGGCATGGTCTCGTACCGCCGCTCAAACTCCTGTCGGGTCAGCCGGTCGCCGTTCTCCAACCGCGGCGTCCTTGTCGCCGCTTGTCGCGGGGCGCGCAAGCGGTTTGTCCCCAGCCGTGCGGGAAGTTTCCGGGTTGTCCTTTTGCTTGTGGGTTCTTTGATTGGCATGACACCACATCCCTTGTCAGCTTGTTTCGCAGCTCATTTCCATCGCCCTGCATTATACACCACCGTTCACATTTGCCGAAAGAGATTCAGCGCAACGTGAGCGGCGGCAAGCTATCTGGCACTTACCACCAACATCCCAATCGCTATCGACCGGATTTTCGTCTCCGGTGTCTCGGCGCGGGAAAGGAGGATGAGCGGAGCCTTGGCGCCGATGACAACCCCGCCGGACTCGCCTCCTGCAAAGTAGAGAATCGCACGGTAAAGAATGTTGGCGGCTTCGATGTCGGGCGCCACGAAGATATCGGTGTTCTCTACCAGCGGACTCTCGATGCCCTTTCGATCCGCGGCGAAGCGACTGAGAGGCACATCCATCGCGATGGGACCTTCGATGTAAGCCCCTTTGATCTGCCCTCGGCGGTTCATCAAGGTCAGCGCCGCCGCATCGACCGTTGCCGGCATGTCTTGATTGACGAACTCCAGAGCGCACAAGGCGGCGAGGTTCGGCTTCTCAATTCCGATGGCGTGCGCGACTTCGATGGCGTTACGGCAGATTTCGGCTTTCTGTTCGAGAGACGGGGCAATGTTGATGGCGGCGTCCGTCATAATCATCAAACGGTCAAAGCCGGGAACCTGGAACACGATCACCTGGCTCAGCATCCTTCCGGTACGAAGCCCGCTTTCTCGATCAAGCACCGCGCGTATGAGCGTCGCCGTGCTGATTTTGCCTTTCATCAGAAGATCCGCCTGCCCCTCGCGAACGAGGGCAATCGCTTGTCGCGCTGCTGCTGCATCGTCCGGCTCATTCAGGATCTGCGCGGCAGGAATCTCGAACCCGACCTCTCTCGCCAGCGTGTGAATCTTCTCGGCATTCCCCACAAAGATCCCTTCGGCGAGGCCAATCTCCTTCGCCTGCTTCAAGGCTTCGATCACGTCAGGATCATGCCCGGCAGCGACGGCAATCTTCGCTGGCCCCCGTTGTTGTGCAGCGCTGACTAACTCACTTAACTGGTGGTACATTCACAGATCTCCTCTTTTGGATGCTTCTGAAGCGCCAGCGGCTCAAACCACGGTCACTCTTTTGCCGGCGGGATTTCCCTTCGGTGAAGTCGACAGTCACGGGCGTGGTTTCACCAGCAACGACGGTCACCGAGACCTCCCCTGTGGAGATAAGCCCGAAGGGGGGCATGGATGTGAAGGCCGCAACCCCCAAGATATAGACCCCCGGCACCAACCCCATCAGCTTGTATGGGTTCTTGGGGGTGAGGATGTCAATGCTCCCCGGAGCAAGTCCGACTTCGTAAGAGACAGCCCCCGGAGCCCCAATGAACGTGACTTCGACTGTCCCCAAGGTCTCGCCTGAGACTACCTCTACCTGTGCACTTCGACTATCGTTGCCGCCGGATCCCGTGACTTCACCCTCGACGGTGTAGACCCCTGTCAAGTTCGGGATCGGGTAGCCGACCACGCCTGTGAACTGAGGTGTTGTACCGAACCCTCGTGAGTAGATACTTGCACTCGCACCATCAGGCCGGGTCACCCAGATAGAAACTGACTCTCCCCCAGTGACCGAAAAAGACACGAGCAGCGTGTCACCCGGAACGTACCTCTTATATGCGCTTCCAGCAAACGCGATTTCGAAGGACTCGAACTGGCCACTCGATCCAAGAATGCCGGTGGGATCCTCAAATCCCCCGCCAGCGCATCCGGTCAAGAGGACGGCGGCAAAGCCAGTCCCCAAGAGGGACGCCATGATGAGGCGACTGCTCCTTTCCCCCATCCTGCCCACGATCCTTTCAGCAAAGGAGTTGCTCGGGATAAGTGAACGCGTCGGTCATGCACATGCTGGCACGACACGAAGAATCAACTAAAGACCTATCTCTGGCCGGGGAGGATTGGGAGTCGTCGCCGTGATGCTTCCCTCGGCCACGATGGGATGTTCGCCTCCGTTGTGCGGTGCAGCAAAACCGGCAGGTCTCAGGCGACGAACAAGCTCGTGCCAGTTCACCGGTGGCATCTTCGGTGTGCACTTTGACCTCGCGCTGAGGTGCGATACCGTGATTCCTCAATCCCGGAATTCGAAGTCCTTTTTGCAGGCGTAACACGATCCATTCCGCGAGGACCTCCCGCAGTTCCTTCCGGCATTCCTCCAGCGTCTTGCCTGTTGCCCATGCGCCGCGCAATTCTCGGACCTCGCCATAGAAAGGCGCGTCGTCCTCGATCATTTCGTACCGGGCGCGCGGCTGAGGCTAATTCATTTAGGTAGTGGAACATACTTGTCTTGTCCTCCGCCTATAGGTTGTATGGTTCCCGTTTTCCCTCCACAGGCGCGAGCGGCTCCGATCAGAATCATGGTTGTTTGGTCCGTAACCGTTTCTCCTGACTTGCTGTGAGAGGCCACACTGCTCATGATTAGCGGCTCTCCATCTCGCAGCAGCAGCGATGTTTTCGCCAGACGTTGAGATACGCCTTGCTGTTTTCTTGTGGTCATGCGGACTTCAGCATCGACCGACAGTTTGTTGGAGTCCACGATGCGAACTGTCACATCAACATTCAAGTCGCATCCTTCTTTTGCGTCGGTCTTCGTTTGGATAGAGGCTGGTATTCCATCCATGGTCATCACACTTGGTTCGCTCAATGCTTTCGCTGTTCCAGTCTTCACGTCCAATTCAACCACTTTGAAGAACACCGTGATGTACTGCGGCGTCTCTTCGGCGGGAGCCGACGCCAATGAACCCGAGAGAGCTACCAACAACACGACAACTCCGAGTGAGGTTCCCCATCCGACGGTACGCGTAATCCCTTGAGCCATTTCAATCCCTCCTGATGAAAAAGTTGGTGTGCATGAATGGAGTAAGGCGCAGTCCGCCCTTACGAGCCCAACACCGCCTTCACAATCTCGCCAAACTCCGAGTCCGTCAGGAGTCGTTTATTGTCAATGGCCGCCTGCTTCACCTTCGCGACGATCTCGAGCACCTGTTCCGGTGTCGCCTGTTTGCCGCTCTCTTCGAGCTTCTCCTCCACATTGGCAAGTCCGCAGCCTTTGCCCAGCTCAATCTGAACGCCGGGCCGACCAACCAGCTCAGGAAGGAACGGGATGTACTCGCAAGGCTCCACGTTCTTGCAGCGACGATGGAACATTGCAACGATGCCGGACTCGATGTTGTAGAGCATGTCGCCAACGATCGGGCGATTTGGGGGCAGCTCGATATTGGATAGCCCCTGAACCAGCTTGGACAGATCATACAGGACTTCCGTCTTGATGCCGAGGTCGACTCCATACATGCACAGAAGCGCCATGACTGTGTCTTCGAGAGGGACGTTGCCGGCGCGTTCACCGATGGCAGAAACGGTCACATGCGCCACCGAAGCGCCGTTCGCCAGAGCGGCGAGAGTGTTGGCAACACCCAGGTCGAAGTCCTGGTGACAGTGAATCTCGATGGGTTTGTTGAACCGCTCCTTCAGTTTTCGGACCACCATGGCAATGGCTTGCGGCGTTGTCCCCCCGAAGGAATCGGCAAGGGTCAGCGAGTCCATGTGCCCCTCGGTCGCCACCTTCTCGATCAAATCCATGTACTGGTTGAGATCGGAACGAGTGCTGTCGATGGTGAAGAACACCGTGTAAAGCCCCGCTTCTTTCGCTGCGAGAGTAGTGTCGATGGACGACTTGATCGCCCAGTCCATGCCCTTCCCATAGGCGTTCTTGATGATGTGATCGCTGGAGGGGATTTCGGTGATGATTCCCGTAACCCCACACTCCTGCGCCAGCTTGACATCGGCTGGGATGCACCGAGCGAACGAGAAAATCTCGGAAGAGATCCCAAGACTAACAATATCCTTGATCGCTGCTTCGTCGTCAGCGGACACGGCGGGCATGCCCGCTTCGATCCTGTGAACGCCGGCTTCCGCCAGTTTCCGGGCAATTGCGACTTTCTCCTCACGACGGAATACGATGCCGGTCTGCTGCTCTCCGTCTCTAAGGGTCACGTCATGGATCTTGATCTTGTCCGCGAAGTGAAATTGGTCGCGGACTTCCGGCTCGAAATTCCACGGACTCGTAAACCAGCGGTCCGTCTTCCAGGGTTGACTCATGCAGGTCCTCCTTCGAAATTGAAACGTCGTCAATTTAGCTTCTGCCGACGAATTCGTCAAGAGGAACCACCTTGCGCATGGATCACGCCCTTCGGGAAAACTCATAGGGACGCGAGCTTGTTGGGCTTTCGTGCTCGCAAGCCCCAGTGCGGCCCCGTCTTGTCAAAACGCTCGGTTGTGGCTACAATGACACCGTGAAATCCGGCTTATGCCGGTAGGTTTGGACGAGGTGATGTGTAGTGCCGACGTACGAGTATGCGTGCAAGAAATGCGGAAACCAATTCGAAGTGTGGCAAAGCGCAAACGAGGAGCCTGTCAAGAGATGTGTCGTGAAAGGCTGCCGAGGCACGGTGCAGAAGGTCTTTCACCCCGTCGGGATCATCTTCAAAGGAAGTGGGTGGCATATCACCGACTATAGCCGGAACGGTAATGGAGGAGAATCCAAGTCGGAGACCGCCGAGAAAACGGAGAAGACCGAGAAAGCTGAAAAGAAGAAGGACGAAGCCGTGGCGACAGCGAAAACCAGTACGGAGGAGTGACCTGAGCTCCCGGAGTGGTGGAGCGTTGGAGTAAGGAAATGCGGAGGTTTGCCGATGAGTCTGTTTCCCTCTACTCCACTTTTCTATCACTCCTCGCGCCGATCTAAACCTTCTGCAACTGTCGCATGAAGGCAGTTGCCCCCTCGAATTTCGTCTCCACAACAATCCCCGAACTCGTGATCTTGAACTGGCGAACTCCTGTATCGTGGTTGGACCCACGCAGCTTCAGGACGCAAGCGGTCTTGCGGATATGTTCCTGAATCCGTCGCAACCGCAGCGAGACGATCCCATCGAAAACCATCGATAGCTCGGATTCCACCAATTCCTGGTCCGGCGAGGCGCCGGCGATCTGGCTTGTGAAGACTGACGTAATCTGTCGCGCACTGAAAAGGTCGATAAGGGCGTAGACGTAGTCGCGGAATCTCTTCGGGTCGTTGATGGAAGGCTCAAGGTCCGTCAGGCTGTCAATCACCACTCGCTTGGGCTGCAGGTTCTCCAGCAGCTCCTTCAGTTCCCAGTACAGAGCATCGGCGTTTATCTTCACCGGAGACCGGCTGATGAAAGTCAGGAATCCTTCCTGAATGAGAGCCTCGAGGTCGATTCCAATCGAGCGCCCGGTCTTCAGCAGTTTCTCATAATCCTCTCGCAATGCAATGTAGAGAGCCTTTTCCCCCTGTTGAATGCCGTTGGCCAGGAACTGAAGGCTGAAGATACTCTTGCCGGTCCCCGCGTCACCGGTAATGAGGGTGGCAAACCCATCCACCAGCCCGCCCTCCAACATGCGATCGAGTCCTGCAATCCCCGTTTGTGCTCGCATGACCTCGGGAACGAACCGAAGCTCCCCCTCGCTGTCGACGGGAGCCTTGGGGGCTGGTTCGGGACGAGGAAAAACCTTGAAGCCGCCCGTCCCAATCTCAACCGAGTGCTTGCCGGTCAGGAATCCCTGACCACGGGCCTTGAGGACCTCAAGGGTCCGCTGCCGATCCATCGTATTGATCAAGGCATAGGAGATCCGGATGACGGTGTCGACGATGTACTGCTCAAAAGCCACCTGCTCGGCGGTTTCGTGACCGACCTCTTGGGTTAAAAGAGTCGTGAACCCCCCCTGTCGCAAGCTGTTCAGAAGACTGTTGAGCAGGTCGCGCAACTCAACACCCTCAGTCGTGATACGCTGGAAGTGAGTGACACTGTCTATCAGAATCCGCTCCACCTTCATATCCGAGACCAGCCGCTGGATTATGCCGGTTCCCTCCTGGATTTGCTTGTAGAAAACGGCGGGAGAGGTCGAGATGACCCGGAGCTTGTTCTGGTCCTCGAGTTCTTTCAAGTCCCAGCCCAGGTTCAAGGCATCCTGGTACATCTGCTGGGGGAACTCCTCGAAGGTGATCACGAGCCCTGCCTCGTCGTGTCGCGCCGCTCCTTCGTAAAGGAACTGAAGCCCCAAGGTCGTCTTTCCCGCACCGGGTGTACCTTGAATCAAAATGGCGTGTCCGGCAGTAAAGCCTCCTCTGAGAATCGTGTCGAGACCAGCGGTACCGGTGCTAATCTGTCTGATCATGGGCGCTCCTTCGGAAAGAAGAAAGGATGGAGTTAACAGTTCTCAAGCCTGTGTGCAACGCAAGCAGGCGAGGTGAGAGCAGCAACGTAGATAGCGTCTTTGCCTTCCCCGATGCGTTCCAGAAGATGGGCCTCCACGAGGGCCTCTGCGGCCACTACAGTGACCTCCGGTGGAAAGCCAATCCAGAGGGCAAGTCCGTCCGCGGTATCCATGGTGTGACGGTTCTGCTGGAAGAAACGCAGAATGCCCTTCTTGGCCGGCGAGTCGAGGATATCCTCCAGCGTGAGGAGGTTACCAGCGGGCGCCTCGGAAGAAAAGGCCGACGAGGAACCGCCTTCCGCGTTGTTCTGGCTCCCAGCCTTGTCAATCGCTCGCCCCATCAACTCACCGTTGGAATAGGCCATACGCTCATCCGTTCATCGAGTGCAACGAACCTTGGGTAGTTCTTCGTCGCAGTGTGAATCTGCGCTTGTCTGTGCGGTGGTGGAGGTTCGTTTTGGCTTTTCATCTTGCGGCAGTGTAAACAAATCCCCAGAGCCTGTCAACTAATGAGCTCGGTCGCTCCGCCGTCTTGCGGCTCGGACGCCTCATCGATGGGTTCCATCGCTCTCCGGGTTTGTTCGGTGCTGAGGGGTCGAACCGAGTAAACGCTGCCGAGAATGCGGACGATCCTTACAGCCGTGTGTCTGGCGATCTCCTCATCCTCTTCTGAACGGGCCGGCGCTGTGTATCGAAAGCCTTTCACCGTATACGCGATTCGCCCCAATCCGCCGGGTGTGACAGCCTCTATCACTTCCCCTTCGGTGCCCACAAGTGAACCGACGACGGCCTCACTCGATCCCTGCTGAGAATAGAGCAGTTTGTAGAGCACGCCGAAGAGCGCAGCCGAGGTGCCGACACCGGCGCCAGTGGCCAGGGGAACGCTGATGAAGGGCGAGCTCAACACGGGAATCTGCGAGCAAATGTATCCCACTCCCCCGAAGGCAGTCACAAACGTGGAGATCGTGATGGGACTCAGCGGGGAGAAGTGGACTTGGTTTCCTCCGGAGAGGTCGCTCGCGTCGGCTGCGTGAGCGTCGACGTCCAGATGGGCGTGACCGACGTCGACGTGAAGATCGGTACCGGAGAGGTCATGTCCTCCGCTGATATCCATGTCATGCCCGGCGCCGACTCCTCCGTGGATGCCTCCGAGTCCGGCCATGAGACCGGACCCAATCGCAAAAAAAAGACCCAGGAAGAAACAACCGAGGTAAATCTGGGGGAGACTGATACTGATATGTTCGAACATCCGCACCCTCCCGACCCGATAAGATTTACTGCAATCTCCGGGGCAAAGTCCATCGGATCCGTTCAACCAAGCTCCGGTGTTGAGCACTCGTCCATGAACCGAACCGCGCTGTCGCGATTGCGTGCCGGCAAAATCCCCGGCCAATGGAACAGACAACCGCGGCGTTGTTCCCGGGCGAGGTCTTAATCCGCCGTCATCTTAGCACATGCCGTTTTGCGAAGCAAGGCAGAAATGACAGCAGAAAGGACCTCCACAGTGGACCCCACGAGCAAAGACCCACCCCGTGACAGTCACCCGATTCAAGGCGCAACGGACCCAAGCCGTTCACGACCTGGTCAGGACGACGGCAAAAACGACTGCAGCCAAGACAATTCTGTAGACCACGAACGGGGTAAAACCGCGGCGTTGGAGGAATTTGAGGAGAAAGCCGATGGCGAGGTAGCCCGTGATCGCCGAGGCGATGATGGCGATGCAAAAGTCGCCGGCCTGACCGGCAGGGAAACCGTGCGCCAAATCCTTGCACCCAAACAGGACGGCGCCCGCGATGATAGGGACGGAAAGTAGAAAGGAAAATCGGGCCGCAGATTCTCGGTCCAGACCGAGGAACAGTCCGGCCGCGATGGTGACGCCGCTGCGAGACACTCCCGGCATGATGGCCAGCGCCTGGGAGCAACCGATGAGGAGAGAATCGAGCAGGTTGATTCGGGTGATGTCCCGGTTGCGCCGCGAGCAAAGATCGGCTGTCAACAGCACGAGCCCCATGACTGCGAGCAGGGCGGCGATGTGGGTCGGCGCGCGAAAGGCGGTTTCAGCCTCGTGCTTGAGCAGTTTGCCTGCAATGGCGCCGGGAATGCTCGCGAGGAGGATCAACCCCAACATCTTCCGATGCGTCTTTTCTGTAAGAAGCGCGATCCAGTCTTTGCGGAAGTAAATGCAAACCGCCAGGAGGGTGCCGACGTTGGTCGCGATATCGAAGAGGAAATCGTTTGCGGTTCCCTCGCCCCATCGGAAAAGATAGTGGGCGAGGGCAAGATGCCCGGAGCTACTGACGGGGATGAACTCAGTAATGCCCTGAATGGAGCCGAGAATAAGTGCTTGCCAGGAGGTCATGCGATTCTTTTGATAGTCAGGAATTCAACGGTAAATGACAAAAGCCATAGAGCAGGCCGGGACACAGAGAAGTTCATCACGGCTGAAAATCCTGCGGACGTATTGAGGTGATCCCAAAATAATGACGCAGCGCAGCAACGATACGCTCAGAGGACCGGCCGTCTCCGTAGGGGTTCACGGCGTGTGCCATCGCGTTGTACGCGGACTCCGAGGAGAGCAACTCTCCCGCCTCGCGAAAGATGTCGCGGGTTCCGGTGCCGACAAGCTTGGCAGTACCGGCAGCGACACCCTCGGGGCGCTCGGTCGTAGTCCGCATCACCAGCACCGGCTTGCCCAAAGACGGAGCCTCTTCCTGAACGCCTCCCGAGTCAGTGAGAATCAGATAGGCGTCACGCATGTACCGGACGAAGTCAAAGTAGTCGGGCGGCTCAATGAGGGCAATCCGCTCTTTGCCTTCCAGCTCGGCCCGGACCACCTCTCTCACGACAGGGCTCTTGTGCATGGCGAAGAGGACCTGCACGTCAGCAAATTCCTCCGCCAATTGGCTGATGGCCCCGCAGAGGGACCGCATCGGGTCCCCCCAGTTCTCGCGACGATGGGCCGTGACAAGGATCGTGCGAAGGTTGGAGGGCTGATCGGTCTCAGCAGGCGGCAGTTCCTTCGCGGCATACAACAAGGCGTCGATGACCGTGTTTCCGGTGATGTAGACGCAGCCTTCCTCCACTCCGTCGGCGAGAAGGTTGCGCTTGGCCTGAGCCGTCGGAGCAAAATGGATGTCTGCGAGGCAAGTCGTCAGGCGTCGGTTCATCTCCTCCGGGTACGGATTCACCTTGTTGTCGGTGCGGAGTCCCGCCTCGACGTGCCCGACCGCTATCTGCTTCCCTCCCCCGTAAGCGTAAAAGGAGGCGAGGCTCGCGGCGAACACCGTCGTCGTATCCCCCTGGACGAGGACCGCCTCCGGCGAAAGATCCTCAAGGAGTGGCTTCAGCCCAGTCAGCACGCGGCTCGTGATCTCCGTAAGGGTCTGCCCGGGCTGCATAATGTTCAGATCGTGGTCAGGAGTGATTCTGAATCCCCGGAGGATCTGGTCGAGCATGGAGCGGTGTTGAGCGGTGACGACGACGACCGGCTCGAATTCGCCGGGGTGCTTCTGCAACTCCAGGATGACGGGAGCCATCTTTACCGCTTCAGGTCGAGTGCCGAAGATGGTGACGATGCGGAGAGGAAGGTGCGGCACGTCAGGCCATCCTCGAGAGCGCATAGGCTGCCGCGCAGAGGACGAAGGTGATCAGATAAAGGACAACCACCACTTGCTTCTGAGAAAGCCCCCGATCCAGAAGCCGGTGATGCAGATGGCCACGATCTGCAGAGAATATGGGCCTGCCTGCAGCAAACCGTCGGAGGATTGCGAAAGTTGTGTCGAACACCGGCACACCCAGGACCAGGACCGGCACGACAATGGCAACGGTCGCGGCGCTTTTGAAGGTCCCGGCAACGGAGATGGCGGCCAGAAGGAATCCCAGCAACTGGCTCCCGGTGTCCCCCATGAAAATCTTCGCGGGGTTGAAGTTATAGCGAAGGAAACCGAGAGTCGAGCCGCATATAGCAGCCGCGATTGGGGCAGCAATCAGCGACTGTTGTCTCTGCATCGCCATCAGACAGAGTGTCGCCGCCGAGATGGCAGACACGCCGGCGGCCAAACCATCCAAGCCGTCGATGAGGTTGATCGTGTTGGTGATGCCAACAATCCAGACAACGGTGCAGAGAATACTCATGGCTTCGCTGAGACGATGGTAGTCCGTTCCAAAAGGCTCGGCGAAACCGAGAACGCGAATCCCAGCCAACCAAAGCACCAACGCTGCCAGGATTTGACCGGACAGTTTGACGAGGGGGCGCATGTCTCGTGTGTCATCCACAAAGCCCACAATGACCAGAATGCCACCGACCAGGGCAATCTTCAGACCCACGGAATTCTGGAAAAACCAGTAGTCGGCCGCCGCTGCCAGAAGGATACCCACATAGATGGCAAGCCCACCCAGCCGAGGAGTTGGCTCCTCGTGTACGTTCCGTTCCTTCGGGTGGTCAATGGCGTCGACCTTCTTCGCCATCCATTTGGCCAAGGGCGTGAGTGCATAAGACGCCACAAGCGCGATGACGAAAGCCAGCAGATACGAGTGCTTGTGCTGCATGTTATTCCCTTCAGGGGGGTGGGTTCTCAGCGATCGTACCCGGACCTCTTCGCTCGGAGAGGTAAAGTGCGGATTCGGCGGCGTGAATGAAGTCTGTCGCAGATTCGACCTCGACATCCGGGAATTGCGCCATGCCGATGCAAACGTTGATCCGCACAGATTTCCCGTTGTTCGAGAAATGTTGGTTGTGGACTCGCTTCAGGATCTTCTCTGCGACAATCGGCGCATCTCGTAGATCGGTGTGGGTCAGCAACACGGCGAACGCGTCGATGGCATACCGGCTGACTAAATCGCTCTCGCGCAGAACCGCCAGGCAAGATTTGCCGACTTCCTCAAGGACCGCCTCGATCCAATCCTCGCTGCTCTCTGCCAACAGCTTGTCATAGCCGTGTAAGCACACGAGAAGGCACGAGATTCTGAGCTTGAAGCGACGGGAGCGACTCACTTCAGCGTAAAGGCGTTCACCAAACTCGTGCAACGTCACAATCCGGCGTGGGTACGGCTGAGCCACCATGTCCGCGAGACTCGCCGTCTGGACAATCGCATCTTCCATGTCGGGTACCATCCTTCCTCTGCTGGGACTCGATTTTAACAAATGTTGAGGGACATTACAACCCGACGGGCTGTATCGCAGCGGTCTCATCATGAGCTCACCGCCCCCGTGCGTCGGCCTCTCCGTGGCGCAAGAACTGTTTTCCCGGGACGATCAAGGAGCTTCAGAGATGTGTGCGAGGGGTTGAGCCAAAGGTTCATCCGGGATTCCGCCCTGCCTGCATTCTCCTCATCATCGTGGCGGGATTGGTGGTCTGGCTGATCCCAACGCCTCCGAGACGAATCGAGTGGAAACAGACCTGGCAGATTGCCGTTGCGATTGTCGGAGCCATCGCTGCCGCCTGCATTCTCTGCGCGACCTTCATTGTACCGCGAAGCTGTTATCTTACAGACCACGGTGTTACCATTGGGAGGTTGCGACAAGCGGACCGTTGAGAACGGCCGCCGTGCCGTGCCGATCTCTCGCTACAGCGTTCCGGAAGAAGTGTGCTAAAGCACGCGAAGGATTTCTGTGACGGTGATGTAAATCTCGATTTGGTCAAAGCGCGTTTCGAGTTTGCGCTTGAACGTGTGCAGCCAGCGGAACAACCGATTGTCATGGGTAGTTTCGATGATCACGGTGCGGAGGCGGTCAGAGTAGATCTGCTCGGCGTCTCGCCATAGACCTTCCAAAGGGGCGGGGGCTGAAGCGGACGACCACCGCAAACCGCCGAACTTGTCACAGAGCTCATTGACAGTTGCCGCAGATTCCGCGATCTCAATCTCTCTGCCGTCGTTGTAAAACACGGGTAGAAGGATTTCAATCTGATAGCGCAAGTCAGCGCGAAGCGATGGGCTCTTTTTTGCGGTTGCTCTTCTTCGAGGCATTCCTGGTGTCCCCATTGACTCGTTGATAGCGGATGCCGAGCTCATCCAACATTTCCAGTGCGGAAGGGCGCACCCAGATGATATCACCTGTGACAGCCCCGTATCCTTCGCGAACGAAGACTGTGCCCACACCGCGATCTCTGTCCTGAGGGTCAAAGCGAATCGGAATCATGCGACGGACCTCCTCACGGCGTGAATTATAGCAGGGGCAAGGGTGTGCTGCAATGTCGCACAGGTAATCATATAGGTTCGTGTAGGATATACTGGCAGTCGGCGCGTCCTCGTGTCCGGCAATCAGGTAAACAATGCATCAGCGATCGCTTATAACTCAAGCCTTTCCAGCGTTGACGTCTGACGCTCGCCTCCTCTTCACCACTCGCGTCGCCCGGCTGTTTGCCTACGGCTTTCTGTCGGTCGTGCTCGTGCTCTACCTCGCCGAGGTGGGATTGAGTGAGGCGCGGATTGGGGTGTTGCTCACCCTCACTCTCATCGGCGATACGGCCATCTCGTTGTGGATGACGACAAACGCCGACCGGATCGGCAGACGCAAGATGCTCCTTGTCGGGGCGGGACTGATGCTGTTCGCCGGAGTGCTGTTCGCTCTCACCGGCAACTTCCTCCTTCTGGTGATAGCGGCAACTATCGGCGTCATCAGTCCCAGCGGCAATGAAGTCGGTCCGTTCCTATCCATCGAGCAGGCGGCGCTGTCGCAGACCGCTTCCGGCGAGCAGCGGACGCACGTATTCGCCTGGTATAATCTCGTCGGCTCCTTCGCCACTGCAGTCGGTTCTCTCGCGGGCGGGTCGCTCACTCAGCTCCTGCATTCCTCCGGGATAACTTCTTTGAACAGCTACCGTGCGCCGGTGATCGGCTATGCCGCGGTCGGTATTCTGCTGGCGGCGTTGTTCGCTCGCCTCTCGCCCGCGGTGGAGGCTCCCGCGACCAATCATCCGCCCGACTTCAAGACCCGGTTCGGGCTGCACCGGTCGCGCGGCGTGGTGTTCCGTCTGTCGGGGCTGTTCGCGCTGGACGCCTTTGCGGGAGGCTTTGTGTTGCAGAGCATGGTTGCCTACTGGTTCCACGTCCGCTTTGGCGTGGAACCCGCGGTGCTGGGGAGCATCTTCTTCGGGGCGAATGTCCTGGCAGGACTATCGGGGTTGGCGGCGGCGCGCATCGCCGCTCGCATCGGTCTCATCAACACGATGGTCTTCACCCACGTCCCGTCCAACGTGCTCCTGATCCTGGTTCCGCTGATGCCGAACCTTCCGCTGGCAATACTGGTGTTGCTGCTGCGGTTCAGCATTTCGCAGATGGACGTGCCGACACGCCAGTCCTACACGATGGCGGTGGTGGATCCTGATGAACGCTCCGCCGCCGCAGGCGTGACTGGTGTGGCTCGCACGACCGGAGCGGCGCTGTCTCCGATCATTGCCGGACCGCTGTTCGGTAACGCCGCCCTGCTGAGCGTTCCGTTCTTCCTGGCGGGGGGACTGAAGATCGTCTACGACCTGATGCTGTACCGCAACTTCCGCGCCCACAAGCCACCGGAGGAGGGGGGCCGTCTTTCGAGTCCGGACTTTGCGAAGGAGGACAGGTGACGAATGTACTCAACCGAGGGTGGGCCGCGATTCCTCCTTGCAGCAGCAAGTCACTACCTTGCATTGCCTACGGGACAGGAACTACCTCGGCTAAAGACCTGCGACTAACCAGGCTTCTCCTGCGGTTTGAGCTGCGCCCGGCCTTCATTTAATGACAACGATTGCCGTCTGCGGATTGAAGTCCTCCACCGAGACGAGATGCGGGTGCTGCAATCCTTGAGTCAACTTGCTGACCCGCTGCGGGACATACATCTCCAATTCGGGCAGTGTGACCACACCGTCTTGATTAGCATCTGCCGACCCCCTGAAGGCTTCCATCAGTGCAAGGGCAAACTGACTGTACCCCGCCCCGCCGTTCTCGGAGGACAACTCATCCCCTCTCGTCGCTGTGAGCAGGGCGATACCGGTATTTCTCATCGCTTGCGCGAGTTGCTCGCTGGTTGCCTGTCTGTCACCTAATCTCGCCCCTGCATGGCAGGCGTCGGCAAACAGGAGTTTCTTTGCGTAGATGCCGGTTAGCGTGTCGACCACTTGCTGCCACGCCACGCAAGTTCCCTCGATATCGTTGACCACCAATCCGCAAGGAGCGAGGTAGAGCTTGCCTTCCCTTTCCACTCCATGCGCGGAAAGGAATACCATGATCGTGTCCGAAGATTTCGCATCTTTGAGTTTGGCGAGGGCTTCCATGATGTTGGACTTGGTGGCTTTCGCGTCGGTCAGCACCATCGCGTGAACTCTGGTATACTGTTTGCCTTCCTGCTGTTGCATCAGAACGGCAAGCGCCTCTGCGTCTGTGGCAGCACAGGCAATGTCGTAGCGTAGGTTGCGGTGTTTGCTGATACCGACACACAGGAGGTGAAGATCGCTCGATATGGGCGTCACCTTCGCGTGGAGGACCTTGATCGTGACGTTGGTATCGTTGCCGTCGTCGTCACATACCGACGCACGGATCAGAATCTCCTTCTCCCCTTGGGGCAGTGGCACGTCAGTTACAAACTGGCGCCTAATCTTGTGTCCCGGGGGTACGTCCCTCGAGCTGGCAAGGATCGGCTTGGAGGGTGCGGTGATTGGCCTTGCGACGGACTCCGGGACAGGAATCCCGTTGACGAACAGTTTGAGCGCCTTTACACCTTTGTCGTCCGTCGCCTCAACCAGCACCCGCACCGTGCCTCCTGTGACCGCTTCATCGGGCTTGGGATTCAGAATCCTGCACGCGGGGGCAAGGCCACTTCCTTTTGGTTTCTCACCTTCTTGACCAAAGGCCGCCCGAAAAGCCCAAGCCAGCAGCACAACCACTGCCACCGATATCACCGCGAAAGTGCAATGATTCTTCATTAATGAACCCTCCTTCCTTTCATCACCTTGTCATTCCGTCATCTCTCATTCGATCATCTCGGTCAGTTCACCCTCACCAGCGTCGTCTCCGGGTTGAAGTCTCTGACGGAGACGATGTGCGGGTGCTGAGCACCTTTTGTCACCTCGGTCACTCGCTTCGGTGCATAATTCAGGAGCTCGGACAACGTAACTCCGCCATCACTGTTGGTGTCAGCCTTGCCCCACAGGGCTTCCAGCAGCCCTACCGTGAAAGCCCCATGACCGAGCTCCTTCTCCTCGAAGGAAAACTCCTCCCCTTGCGACGAGGCAATGAGGGCGACGCCCGACCGCCGTGTCGCTTCCACCATCTGCTCACTCGTCGCCTGCCGCTCGCCTAACTTCGCTCCAGAATGACACGCATCGGCAAACAGCAACTTCTTCGCGTAGATGTTCGACAGCGTCGCCAGCACTTCCTCCCACGGGAGGCAGGTGCTGGCGAGGGCGTCCGTGGAGACTTCGTGCGTCGCAAAGTAGAATTTGCCCCGCGCCTCGCCAGGAATGGATTTCCCGTTGGAGGAGACGGCAGTGCTCTGCACGCCGTGACCGGAGAGAAACACCATCACGGTGTCGGCTGGGGTGGCAGACTTCAACTCGCCCAGGGCGTCGCGGATATTCTCCTTGGTTGCTCTGTCGTCAGTCAAGAGGGTCGTATGGACCTTGGAGTATCGTTTCCCCTCCTGCGCTTTCATCACCTCGGCAATCGACTCCGCATCCTGAGCGGCGAAGGAGAGGTTGTAATCGTGATTGCGATATCTGTTCACGCCGACACAGAGAACATACAGTTTGCCCAGCATCGGCTTCTCGTTCGGGCGGTGAATCGTGACCACTGCGTCCGACTTGTTCAGCTCGTCATCATAGACCACTGCTCGGATCAGACACTCCTTTTCACCCGGGGGTAGAGATAGATTGGCCGTGAAAGTGCGCATCACCTTATGGTTTTCCCGGATGTTCACCGCCCCATCGAGAATCGGTTTGATCTCTCCTCCCTCCGGCCTGGTGACAGATTCAGGCACGAGAACACCGTTCACGTACAGCTTCAATTCGGTCACCGTCTTGTCGTCCGTCGCCTCAACACTCACCTTCACGGAATTGCCTGAGAGTTTTTCCTCCCCCTTTGGACTTACGAACCGGCACCCCGGCGCAATCCGCGCTAACGTTAGCGGCTCCTCCGTAATCGCCTCCCCTCGCAACGCCTTTCGAGCAAGGTCGGGGCGACGGAAGGTCTCCTCAAACCGCCAGAAGGGCACAAGCTCATTGCCAAAGCGCCATTTGAAAAGGTTGTCCGCTCCTTCAGAGCAAGTGTAGTAACCCTCTGGGGTGAAAAACACCCAGAACCGCTGGGGTCCGTAAGGTCCAGCGGGCGCGGGTATCCCCATGAGGGTACCCAGAAGACGGCGGCGTTCCACATCCCATACACCAAGGGCGCCGTCGGAGTTGCCAATGAGAACTCGCCGCCCGTCCGCAGAGAAGGAGAGCCAATTGGGGCGATCTCCCTGGACTTTGAGGGACGCCTTTTCCTCCCCGGTCTCAACATCCCAAAACCTGATGGTGTTGTCCCAGCTCGCAGTTGCGACCATTCGACTTTTTGGTGAGAAACAGGCGGTGGCTGCCTGGTCCAACGGATTGCCAAGGGATCGCGTAGGTTCACCGGTGGCCGGGTCCCACAGCTTCGCGCCGCCAAGACCGGCGGTCAACACCCACCGCCCGTCCGGGGAGAAGCAACAGGTGGAATAGAGACCCACTATCGGGTCTCGCTCCAAGGTCTTGAGGAGTTCTCCCGTCTGCGCATTCCAGAGGTTAACCTCGCCGCCACGGACTCCTCCTTGTTGAAGCCCCGCGGAACTCACGAGACGTTGGCTGTCCGGCGAGAACGCCAAACCCGTGATCCGGTTTGTGTGACCGCGCAACGTATGCCGGAGCTGGCCCGTCGAGGTGTCCCACAGCCGGATCTCCAGCGTGTTGCGCCTCTCCTCGAAGTCTCCCCCCACCCCGCCGCACACGGCAGCGAAGGCGCGACCGTCGGGTGAGTAGGCAACCAATCCGACGTCGTGCCCGCATTCCCGGAAAGTACGCTCATGCTCGCCGGTTGCCGCATTCCAGAAAAGGACCTCTCCGTTGAAGTTGTCAGGCCGGTCGAGGAGCACAGAGCCTGCGATAGTCTTCCCATCCGGCGAAACGGTTACAGCGATGAGGCGCCTGTCTGGAGGCTGCACCAGTGGACACAGCCCCTGGCCGCGCACAACATCCCACACCAACCCCCCTCCGAGCGCGCTGCCTGTCACCAGGCGCTGCTCGGCCGGGAACAATGCGGGTGCGCACACTTCTGAGTTCTGGGCCTTGAACGCGGGACGGACGGAGCCCTCGCCAACCTCCCATATCGCTCTCCCGGGGGCGGGACAAGAGAACGCCTCACCACCCCCGGTGGTCAGCCAGCGTCCGCGGGGTGAGAAGGCCAGGGTGCCTACGTCGCGTCGTGGACGAGCGACCTGTCCCAGCAACCTCCCGCTTTGGAGGTCCCAAAGGCGGACCACCCCGGACTTCTCGTGCTCACCCCTGAAAAGATGGCTCGCGGCCAGCAACCCCCCATCGCTGCTAACTGCCATCGAGAGGTGTGTAGTCTCCAGCGCTCCGGGATCCTCCGCCTGCAAGGAGTGAAGCTGGTTACCCGAAGCAGCGTCATAGATGCGAACAGCCGTCGAGAGGTATAGAGCAGCCATCAGGCGTGAGCCGTCGGGACTGACTGCAACCTGGGCGACGCCTTCTGAGATCGGCGTGCTCGGCCTCCGCAGATCGGCCGTGGTGACATCCCATACGCTTAACCCCCCTCCCTGCCGCCGACCGCGGGGCTGATTGCTGCACGCGACATAGAGCGTCTTCCCGTCGGGGGAGAAGGCAAGGCTGTCCACCGGCCCCGGATGGCCACTCAAAGACTTTAGAGGCTTCCATAGAGTCGCGTCCCACAGTGTGACCGTAGCGTCCCCGCCGCCACTGGCCAGGAGCCGTCCGTCAGGCGACCACGCCAAGGCGAAGATGCCAAAGGGAAAGTGGCGCTGTAGGGCATGGAGTTGATCACCTGTCCGGGGGTCCCATAGCCGGAGGGTGCTGTCCAACGGCCCTCCGGCACTGGCAAGGGTCTTTCCATCGGGCGAAAAGGCCACCGCCATCACCCGGTCGCGATGGCCCGCGAGCGTGCGAAGCAACTCGCCCGTCTCGCCAACCCACAGCTTTACCGACTGGTCCTTGCTCACACTCGCCAAAAGCCGACCATCGGGGGAGTAGGAAAGCGCGTTGACGACATCGCTGTGCCCCACCTGCAGGGCCAACTCAGGACGATCCTTGGGGAGGGAGTCAGGCGCATCGGCGGCATGGCTGGTCGGCCTGAGGAATGCAACCACCTCCAACGCAAACCACACAAGGAGAGACACTATCATCCGTCCAGCAGTCGTCCGGCAGGTGAGTGACACAGGTCAACCTCCACACTTACCCAGAGCTGTCCCATCGGTGCCCAAGATCCGTTGGCTGCGAGGTCGGATCGTCATCCCGGTCGAACCACCCGGGATCATTGCTGACGCCTCGCCCCGTGAAGCCTCGATAGGCCTTCACATGTCCATCCACCCACAACGCATTGACCATCCGCACGCCGGGGTTGTTGTTCCAGAATCCCGCCCGGTTCAGATGCCAGTCATGCAACTCATGAATGATGATTTGTTCCGCGGGGCGACAGAAATCACCGTCCGTTGGTCCACCGTTGTTGTATAGGGAGTAGTAGTCAATCACCGCGCGCCATGCGTAGGACACGAGGGCATTTGGATCGCTGACGTTGTGGGGGGCTGGATCGCTCGGGCACCAGTAGAGGAGGGCATTTTTCATGTAGGAGACGAGCAACGAGGGGTAGCCCCTCAATCTGATCCCGTAAGTAGGTTCCACGTACCAGGGCGTAGTGGTCGAGCCCGTCAGCAGCGAACTCGGGTAGACGTCGTCGTAGTCGTCCACATACATGGCAAGGGCCAGCCCGATCTGCTTCATATTGGACAGGCACACGGCGGAGCGCGCCTTCTCTCGCGCCCTCGCGAACACCGGGAACAGAATCGCCGCAAGAATCGCGATGATTGCGATTACCACCAGAAGCTCAATCAATGTGAAGCCGCCACGTCTCATTTGCCTCATCCCTTCTTATTGTCCGGTTACACTCCACATGCACTTGCCCGTCTTGCAGATCACGGCCCCGGGCTTCAGCCACTTGACGTGGCCATCGAAGAAGCAGTAGTTGGCGCCACGATTATGCCGCGTCGCCGCCTCAGCGCCTTCGCGGTCCAGACCATGTTCATTGGGTCCCCACCAAAGCCACGCGCCGTATTCGCCCTCAGAGAGCCAGATGCACTCGCTGGGGTACTCGATGAGGGTCTCGTTGTAGATCCAGAAGCTGGGGTCCGGCGGGCCCGGGTCTCCGTGTACAGCGTTCATACAGTAGCTCGAGCCCTGGTATTGGGTCGGGTCGGAACTGAGGTCGAAGCCGCCGCTGAAGGGGCTATCGGGCTTGTGGCTGGGGCACCGGAAGATCTGGGTGTTCTTGCAGTAGGGCAGCACTGCCGAACGCCAGCTATAGTTCATGGGTTCGGCACCGTACCCCCCAACGAGCAGGGCTTCATAGTCTTGGGCATAGGCCATCGTCGCCAACCCAAGTTGCTTGAGGTTGGAGAGGCAACTCGCTTGCCGTGCCTTCTCTCGCGCCCTCGCGAACACCGGGAACAGAATCGCCGCCAGGATCGCGATGATCGCGATCACCACCAACAACTCGATCAACGTGAAACCGCGTGTACGCATGACAGTTCCTCACTTTCCGCGCGTTAGCCGCCCTCAATCGCCCACCAACACTCCCCGCTCTGGCACTTGATTCCCCCGGCCTTGAGCCACTTCACGTGGCCGTCACAGAAGCCGAAGTTCCCGCCCTCGTTGTGCCGGGCCACGCCGTTGTTCGCCGTGGGAGCGGCTCCGAAGACAAAACCGTGGCTATTGTCCACGCCGGGGGGACCGAAAGAGTGATACCCGTCCGTCTCTCCGAGGAAGATGCACTGGGCCGGCATCTCGATGGCCCCGAGTGCCTGGCCGCCAGTGGGCGTCGGCGCTCCCGCCAGTTGGTGGACGATGCTCTGACCATACCCGGCGTTTGAGCCGTAATCCATGTCGCCTTCGCCAGGGCCTGAGCCCCTGCCGAAGATCGTCTGCGATGCCGGGAACCGCTTGCTGGGACAGAAGTAGATCCCGGTATTATTGACATAGGGCAGGATGGCGATACGCCAGGTGTAATCTCCCCACGTCTGCGAACCGTACGGGGCGCCCGCGTCATACCACTCCATGGGCAGCAGTTCGTCATAGTCCTGTGCATAGGACAGCACCGCGACCAGAAGCTGCTTCTCATTGGCCAGACAACTCGTCTGCCTTGCCTTCTCCCGCGCCTTGGCAAAGACGGGAAAGAGGATCGCCGCCAGAATGGCGATGATCGCGATCACCACCAGAAGCTCAATCAGCGTGAAGCCGCGCTTTATCTTGTCATCCCTCCTTCAGGATTCAGCGACACACCACGGCCGCCCGCCCGGCCGGCCGCCATCAGTCCTCCGCTGCGGTGAACCAGCTCGTCTTGCCGACCATGGACGCCAGCTTGTACCACTTGGCATGACCATCCACGAAGGCGTAGTTGCTGCCCTCATTGTGCCTGGAACTGATGGGGATGATCTGTTGGGCTGCGTCATAGAAGTACGGCTCATAGATCTGGAAGGGGACCCACTGCGGGTTCAGTTCGGCGATCATGACCGTCATCGTCGGCTCTGCCACGTCGCCCAGCCCAATCGTGGGGAGTTCAGGATGCAGGTAGCCACACCCCATCCCGCTCACCTTGGGCCAGTACCAACTCCCGACGTTCCAGCCGTAGCTGAGCACCAGACCGCCTCGGGAGTCCGAGGGACAGCGGAACACGTGGGCGTTCTTTGCGTAGGGTTGCACCACGTCGGCCCAGGACTCCCAGGAGGATGGGCCCAACGCGCGCAGACAGACCCGGGGCAGCGTGTCCTCGTAGTCCTCGGCGTACATCAGCACCGCAAGGGTAACCTGCTTGACGTTGGACAAGCACACGGTCTGCCTTGCCTTCTCCCGCGCCCTCGCGAAGACAGGAAACAGAATCGCTGCAAGGATCGTGATGATTGCGATCACAATCAGCAATTCGATAAGCGTGAAACCCCTACGAGCCATCGGCCTTTCCTCCACCAAATCCGAGGATTGAACCTGTAAAGGAATTCAGCGGCGGTCAACCGACCGTCCTGCCCGTTGGTGTCACCGACGGGATCAATCCTCGCAGTATACACGCTTTGAAGCAGTCTACTTCAAATGACTGCAGTCGAATGGGACTGCTTCCCTGTGGTTGGCGATAGCAGGCTTGGCAATGGTGCGAGCCGTGGCAGAATTGATGGCATCCATCAGGGCTCTGCGACCCGATCAGTTTGAGACGTCGTGCAAGCGCCAGCTACTCGGATATATGACCATTTCGTGGCGTGATTATGCTGGATTCCAGTGAATCTGTCAAAAGGATATCTGAGGAGGAATTGCGTTAGTTCTGATTCTGATTGCTTCCGGTTGGGAATGCTGATATACTTGCGGCGCGTTCGGGGGATTGGGTTGCGATCCTCCTTGATGAGTCGAGTCCGCCATGTCCTCAAGCATTATCACAATGGTCTTTTCCGACCTGGTCAGCAGCACCTCGATCAAGATGCAGCTTCCGGGCGGGGACATCTCCGAACGAAATCGCGTCTACTTCGACACGATCCTCATGCCTCACCGCCGGCGAGTGCAATCCAGCCTGGAGCGATATGGCGGGAGAGTGGTGAAGACGGAGGGGGATGCCTTTTTCATTGTGTTCGGCGACGCGGTGCGAGCGGCGCAGTGGTCCATCGCTCTTCACCTCGACCATGCGGAGTACCCCATCGACACGCCAGTGGGGCCGCTGCAAGCGCGGATTGGCATGCACACCGGAGCGCCTCTGGCAGATCAGGATGACTTCATTGGACACGATGTGGACTATGCCTCACGCGTCGGAGACCTGGCCAACGGCGGGCAAGTCGTGCTGTCGGAAGCCACCGCCGCGCTGGCGCGGGCGGCCCACATCTCAGGCGTTGAACTCCACCCCCACGGCGAGAGAGACCTAAAAGGCGTCGGACGCACTCCGATCTTCGAGCTTCTCTACGCGGGCAGGCAGCCTCAGCCTCTGAGGGAACCTCTTCTGACTCCCACCAATCTTCCCATCTCGGACACGCGCTTCATTGACCGGGAGATCGAGGTCTCTGAGGGTTGCGATCTGCTGCGGGACCCGGGAACGCGTCTGCTCACCCTTACGGGCTTTGCCGGTCTTGGGAAGACCCGCGTCGCCCACCAGATTGCGAAGCGCTGCGTAGACAGGTTCGCGGATGAGTTCCCGGAGGGTGTGTGGTGGGTGGAATTGGAGGACCTACAGGAAAACAGCGAGGTGATTCCTCGCATTGCCACGGACCTCGGAATCGATCTGCGGCCGCAACCTCCCGTGGCCGACCAGGTTCTCGCTTTTCTCCGCGAGCGACAGATGGTGCTGGTTCTTGATAACTCAGAGCAGATTCCGAACGTTGCTGAGGTCGTCAAACGCTTACTTACGGCGGCGCCCTCCCTCAAGTGTGTCATCACTTCACGACGCACCTTGGGCCTCCAGACGGAGCATGTCCTGGAGTTGCAGCCCTTGTCTTCCACTCATGCGGTGGAGCTGTTTGTGAGCCGAGCCCGAGCGCGCTCCAGCGATTTCGGGATGACGCCGGACAACGCTGTGGATATTCAGCAGCTTTGCGCCGTTCTCGAGGAAGTGCCGCTTGCCATTGAGCTGGCGGCTTCTCGCATCGTGGTGATGGAGGCCGGACAGATGCTGCAGCGCATGGACCGGCAAGTTGAGTTTCTCAAGTCCCG
The DNA here is from genome assembly GCA_016199605.1 of Armatimonadota bacterium. Classification (GTDB taxonomy): domain Bacteria; phylum Armatimonadota; class Abditibacteriia; order CG2-30-59-28; family CG2-30-59-28; genus JACQGJ01. Next base: position 35,404 of record JACQGJ010000414.1, read on the forward strand.
AGAGCCCGACCTGCGCCCACGACAGCGGGCCCTGCGCGCAGCCATCGACTGGTCTTACGAGTTGTTGACGGAGGACGACAAGAAGCTCTTGGCTGAGGTGTCGGTTTTTGCGGGAGGGTTCACGTTGGAGGATGCTGAGTCGGTATGCGACACCTTCGACGTTCTGGAGGGAGTTGAGGAGTTACGCCTTCAATCGCTCCTGCGGGCCGGTACGGATCCGGTGACACGGCGTCGCAGGTTCTCCATGCTGGCTGCGGTTCGCGCCTATGCCGAGGACAGACTGCGCGTGCGCCCGGAGCAGGAAAGAGCCGTGCGGCTTCGCCATGCGGAGCACTACCTTTCCATCGCGCAGGATTGCCTCTATAAGCTCCGCACCTCCGAAGAAGCAGCCGCGTCGGAGAAGATGGAGACGGAGCTTGCGAATCTCCGGGCAGCGTTTGAGTGGATCCAGAAGCCGGAGCATCACAGGCTGTGCGCGGAATTGTCCCTCGCTGTAGGCGCCTTCCTTCAACGGCGTGGTTTCACGCTGGAAGCCATGGCGTATTTCCACACAGGTCTTGATTCCGCTCGCGCGCTGGGACAGGAGGGGACCGTGTTGGCCGCGAAGATTCAGCGCGAACACGCGGGGCTGCACCACGATCGGTTTGAGTGGGCCGACGCAAGGAGAGACGCGATTGAAGCTCTTAACATCTTTGAGCAGTTGCGCCAACCGGAGGGGATCGCCAGCGCGTACAACCTCTTGGGGCTCATCGCAAAAGGCGAGACGGATTTCAGCGAGGCTCGACGCAGCTTCTCGGCGGCGATGAAACAATTCGAGGCCTGTGATGACAAGACCGGCGCTGCGATTGTCTACAACAACCTTGGTCTCGTGGAATACACGGACACGCAGGGCGATAAGGGGAAAGCTCTCCGCTGCTGGCAGGAGTCCTTGCGTCTATCCCGTGAGCAGGGCAACCACCGCGGCGTGGCAGAAGCGCTAATCAATCTGGGAGTCCTGGCTCAGGACCAGAAGCGCACCGACGAAGCGTACCATTACTACGCCGAAGCCCTCGGGGTCGAGAGGAAGCTCCGGCATTCTTTCGGTGTGGGGCGCGCTCTCAACAACCTTGCAGAGATCGCCGAGGCGAGGGGCGAGCTTCGCAAGGCACATCGCCTGTATGCCGCTGCGGCCTGTCTGTTTGACAGAGTGGCATCCCCCTATGAATGTCACGCGAGGACGAGACTGGTCCACGTCCGGGAGGCGCTTGGACTTACCGAAGAACCCGCAGGTTCTGTCCACCAACCCCTCAAAGACAAGACCCTCGACGAGTTGCTTGAATGGGCGCAAGAAGAGAGCGCCGCCTGAATTCCTGCTCGCTCAAATATTGGCAGTTGTGACACGCAAAGTGGGGGGCTCGTCCGTCTCGGCTGGAGTTAACGTTGTTGTGCTACTCAAAAAGTATCACTGGACTGCCAGTGACAGTGCTTTCGGCCATGCCTGCCAGTCCCAGAAAGGCATTGCCCCTGGCGGCGCGGAACCCAACACCGTTCCCGCACAGGCCACGACTCGACCTCTGCCATAGCTCCCCGCGATGAGAAACGGCTTGCCGCCTGCTTGTATAAGAACTTCTGCTGTGGGTTTGGGAGTTAGCTGGTGTAGCCACAAGACGCAGGGCTTCTGCGACCATGGCAGCGGCTTGCCAGCTTGCCAGTCGGCGGCGGGGACCAGTGCCGCCGGTGGACTGCAAAACGCACGATCAAAGGGATGGTTTACTGTGACCGGCAGCATCTCCTCGAGAAACGTGCTTTCCATCTTTGACCCACCGTAGGACAACCAGCCGCCCAACACGACGAGGACCCCACCCGCGTCGACAAACTTACGGAGAGCGTCTCGTCCTTGGAAGCCGAGACCTTCAGCATCCACGTCGGTCAGCACCACCGCCCGAAGTCCTGAGAGTTCGGTGGGATCGGTTGGGAACGGTGGAGTGAGAAGGCTGTTCCCTCCAGGAGTAGAGATGCAGGCAAGGCGCGTCACGGTTGTCCCCAGCTCTCTCGCCACTTCGTCCAATCGGTAGAACGGGAAGAAGGGACCGCGCAGCACGAAGAGGCCACCGTTGCTATCCGGCTTCACATCGCCACCGAGTACCTCGCCATACATTGTGACCAGTTCTCTATCGGGCAAGCGTTTCAACTCGGTGACGGTGAAGGTGTCCACCCAGAGGTCTACCTTCCCGTACCAGGTGCACAAGTATTGCATCCCACCGCGCGGCGGGCGGAGGAAATCTATGGAGAACTCCTCGAACTGGCGGGGTTGCTTGAACTCGTTTGCGAGTAGCGTCCGACTGCGCATGGAGTGAGAGTTGAGGACACCGTTGGAGGCGGTGTAGATGGTGCAAACCTGATCGGGTTTTGAGTTGTCGGAAACACGCAGGCGGAAAGTCGCCCGGAAGAGACCGGGGCCTTGGTCGGGAATCAGCGGGCCACTGATGAGTCCACCCACGTGGTCAACTCCGACCCGCGCATGAATCGCGCCGCCTGAATGGGAGTCGGGCAAGGCCTCCGTGGGAAGCTCCACCCCATAGGCTCTCGCCATGTAGGTCCAACGGCGCGCCTCTTTCCGTGGTTCGGGGATCTCCAGGTCTTGCAGGTCCATGTCGTCGACGAACAGAGCGGGCGAGACTTCCTTCGAGGCGTCATAGCAGTGAACGACGACGACAATCCTTGCCTCCCGCGCCGTGTCGGGGGCAGGACCGGTCATCTCCGCAAACTTCCATGCGTCGGTCGAGGCATAGGGAATCTCAAGAAAGGAACCATCGCGCGTGGCAAGCAGCTTGTGTGAGTCGTCATAGAAAAGGAGCATCGTCTGCGACCAGAGGTTGCCCTTTCCACTCCAGCCGACGGACTTATACCAGCCGGAGAGACGGACGAGTTTCCCGGGAGTTACCTGAGCGGTCTCGGACGTGATCTCGATGCGCCCTACGTCGGCGTGGGAGGTCAACCGTATCGAGAGGGCGCCCTTGCCGGAACGATGTTCCTCGGCAGTGACGCTCCAGTCGAATCCCTTCGGCTGACCGGAGCAGGTCCAGGCGACTGGTTTGTCGCCAGCTATCTGTTCAAAGCCCTGGTTGGGGGGAGCAACGCGGTCAGCCTGCGACCCGTTGCACATAGCCAGGACCAGACTTGTGATGGCTGGGACTAATCCGAGGAGCCTCATCTCTTCCCCCAGACCGGCGTGCGGTCCTCATAGCCCGACTGGTGGCTCCACGTCCCAGGGATCGCGTCGTGCAGGATATGTGACTTCATGTCCTTCCATGTCTCGGATTGCATGAGGGGATCATCTCACCGCCGACCGACTGGCTTCAGCCGTATCCTTTGTAGGTTCATCACCGCGCCGTTGGGCATTTCAGTGACGCGAACGGATAGGGTCTGCCTGCCGCGGGAGAAACTCAAATCTCCCAGGTCCATCGTCTGAAATTCGGTCCATGAACCGGTCGATTTCACGGTAGCCGACAGAATCGGGCCGCCCTCCAAACCGACATTGAAACGGCTGCCGGCATTTTCGGCGGGACACGCGTAGACGATCTCCATACGATAGGCGCCTTCGGTGGGAAACCGACATTCCCATGTCACGTAGTCATGGGGATCAGTCCAATAGCCGATGTTGTCCTTGCCGCCTCCTTGTTCATACCGGGCGGCATTACCGTGAATCTCAGCGTCCACGGCCTTCAGCGCGAAGACTCCCTCCTCGTCTGGTTTGAGCAGAACCGGCGTATCGACTACGACAGGAACTGCCCCAAAGCTCAACTCCACGACTGTCGCAGCAAAGTCGACCTGTCGGGGCTTGCTGATCTGAGTGACCATTTCACCGCCGCGCGAACTCGCAGAGTTCGCGCCCTTGTTCACCGTAACTTTCAGCCGCTCGTTGCCCCTCAAAGCTCGAGCGCTGAGGACAGGGGTTTGCACACCCGCGATGCTCAGGCCCTCCTTAGGCCAATGAAACACGTGCAGGAAGATCCTCCTGCCTTTGACGGTGCATCTTCCGTCAAAGGAAAGACGCCGGAAGGGGCTTTTCGTTGTTCCGTAAATGCTGTCCCCGTTGACCTTCATCCATTCGCCGATTCGAGCCAGCCGTTCGTTGATCTCTTCGGGGAAAGTCCCTTCAGCAGTCGGCCCGACGTTGAGCAGGAAGTTGCCACCCTTGCTGGCGATGTCGCACAATTTCCGGATCAAGTCTTCGGCGGGCTTCCAGTTGTGATCGTTTTTCGAGTAACCCCAGGTATCGTTCATCGTCATGCAGGTTTCCCATAGCCGACCCCCAGGCAGGGCGTTGGCGGGGATCGTCTGCTCGGGTGTGGAGAAGTCCTCGGAGAGTTGGTTGCGGTCGTTGATGATAATCCTCGGTTGCAG
>JACQGJ010000415.1 GCA_016199605.1 Armatimonadota bacterium
GGGCGAGGCTCCCGCCGAGTCCATAGGAGGGCCGTGGACCCCGCTACCGTTGGCTCGGCGGGAGCCTCGCCCTCCCTCCACCCCGCGTTCTTGTTCACATTCCACACCTTTTTCAACACGCTCTAAGACAGAACTCGACCTCACGGAGTACTGATGATGAAATTGACTGACCATCGAATCCTCTTTACCGGGGACTGTACCTATCTCTTCATGGACGCGCATGTCAACAACCCGGAGGGAGGGCGCTATACGGCGAAGGTTTTCCACGACCACGTAGACTTGCTCGCCGACAGCGGCGTCGATACAGTCTTGGTCAATGCGACAGAACAGCACGCCTGGTATCCAAGTCGCAAATTTCCCAAGGTATATCAGGACTACAGAAGGGGAGACCGGGAATTCTTCCGGGGTCATATTCCATGCACTTTCCGTGAGCCGGAGAAGATCCCCGCTGTTGTCGACGCCTGGCTGGACGAACAGGTTGAATTCATGAATCGCTTCCTCGATCTGGAAGAGGCAGGCGTTGATTGGGTGGCTGAGATGGCCAAAGCCTGTAGGCGCAGAAAGGTCAGCCCCTGGCTTACTTTCCGTATGAACGACATACACGGCAGCGGCAACCGCCAGGGCAGCTATATGAACTGCCCTTTGTTCAGAAACCTTCGATACTGCCTCAGCGGCGAGTCACTGAACCCTCGGGACGGAGTCAGCATGTACTGGCAGGCGCTGAACTACGAGAAAGAGGAAGTCCGCGAGTACATGTTTACTCCCATACGCGAACTGGTGGAGGAGTATGATTACGAAGGTCTGGAGTTGGATTGGTGGCGCAACCCATTTTGCTGTGAACCAAACGCCTCCCAGAAGACGATAGATACCATTACCGACTGGGTTGCTCAGATTCGGGCCCTGACCGAAGCCAAGTCCCGCAAAACGGGCAAGCCCTATGCGCTGGGGTTACGGATACCGGGCACTCTGGGGCTGCTGCGGAGCATCGGACTCGACGTGGTCGCCATGGCTCGCAAGGGCCTGATCGACTTTGTAAGTCCCAGTAATTTCTGGCAAACCTCCTGGGATATGCCTCACGATCGACTAAGGGAACTCTTGGGCGATCAGGTCACGATCTTTGGGGTGATCGAGGACGCGCCCAATTGGCTGCTGGGTTACTCCCCCATCCTGAATCACAGCGGCCCCCGTATGCTCTCCGCCAGCGCCCCTCTCCTGCGTGGGAACGCGGCCGGCAAGCTGGTGCTGGGGGCTGACGGCATTGAGTTCTTCAACTTCTTCTGCACCGACAGCGACCCGATGTTCGAGGGGAAGGTGACCCGAGTGTCTCGCACGAGGGCTGCGGACTATGGCAGTATCTGCGGAATCGGTGACCTGGAAAGCCTGCGGGGGAAACCCAAGCACTACACCCTCTCCAAGATGGCAGGAGGAAACTGGTATCCGCCCTACGAACTGCCCGAGCAGTTGCCGGCCATCTTAGAGCCGCAATGGCGGCGCGCGTTCCGCCTCCCCATGTGTGCCGAGCCGACGGATCGCGAGCTGAATCTTGTCATACAGGTCGTGGTGGAAAGAACCGAGACGCCGCCCGATATCGGCGTCAGCTTCAACGGCTCCTGGCCGAATTATGACGCCCAGCCGACCGATGAACTGGTATTCCCGACCGGCCCCTTCACCCATCACGTCGCCGAACACCAAGCCTCCAATTTCCACTTCCGGGCCGACCAGATAGTGGAAGGATGGAACGAAATCGTGGTTTACAACAACCGCCTGTTCTTTGATTCCATCACCACCGGCCGGCGACCTGACCCCCGGCAGCGGCGAGAGCTCGCGTTCTGCATCGTGAGTATTGAATTGGCGGTCAAGTAGGAGTGACACAGAGGAACAATGGATACCGCACCGGCTGACGGAAGACGCGACGTAGAGATTTAGGGCCCGTCGAGGACTGTGCGATGGGTAAAGGGAGAGAGGGGATCAGTGATGCCTGGTCGAAAAAATGGTGAAGGAAGACTTGCCGCCAACACCTTCCGCCATCCCCCGTTCCGTCGGCTTTGGATGGGATTGCTGGTGCTCACGTCTATCCTCTGGCTCGTGCCGGAGCGATCGGGACTGATTCGCCTCTACTTCGTGGTAGCGGTGCCGGTACTGCTTGGGGCGACATCATGGGTGCTGTGGCCTCGCAGGTGGCTTCGTCTTGTACCGCTCGTGGTCATCGCGGTCACTGCGGTGGTTGTTTCGTTGCCCGGACGACCCTATGACCCTCAGTCCTTGCGCACGCAGTACGTCAGATGTCTGAGGCGCTATGTGGGAACGCTGTACGTCTGGGGCGGTGAGACGCGCCTCGGCATCGATTGTTCAGGGCTTGTGCGCAGAGGACTCGTCGACGCCTTCCTCCTGGAGGGCGTGCGTACATGGAACGGTCGGCTGGTCCGGGCCGGGTTGGATCATTGGTGGCACGATCTATCTGCAAAAGCCATGCAGAGCCAACACCAACAGCGGACCCAATTGGTTTTCAGTGCGCCGAGCATCAATGAGATCGATCACACAAACCTGCAGCCGGGAGACCTGGCAATCACCTCGAACGGCGTTCACGCTCTCGCCTATCTGGGGCAGCGCAACTGGATTGAGGCAGACCCCGAATTCCTGCGGGTCGTCTCTGTGCACGTGCCGTCGAAAGACAACTTGTGGTTCAACATGTCGGTGGACGTGTTGTGCTGGAGGGAATTGGCGCACGAACGAAGACATTCACGAGGACACCCCGCACAGGGATAGCGGGGCAAATCGTCTTTCTTTGGATACTGTCTCCGGAGGGTAACGCTATGAAACGCCATGTACTATGTTTCCTGTGGCTGACGACCTGCCTGCTGGGCACGGCGGGGCTGGCCGACGTCGCGTTGGTGCGGGGCGGTCAGGCAAAAGCGGTGATCGTCACGGCCAAGGACGCGACCAGCAAAGCCAGAGAAGCCGCCGAGGATTTCCGTAAGGTCATTACGCAAATGACCGGAGCAAACCTGCCCCTCGTGACGGAAGACCAGTTTGCTGGATCTGGTGCGGTGGTCCTGATCGGTCCGTCCGCTTTGGCCGCGAAGAAGGGCATCGTCGTAAAGCAGGACGAGGAGGACCATGACCATTATGTCATCAAGACCGGGAGGAACCATGTGGCCTTGATCGGCAATGATAGTGGGAAACTGACCGGGACGGCTTACGCGGTCTATGACCTCCTGCAACGGCTCGGCTGCGGCTGGTTTGGAGTGGACCCGAAGTGGGCCGTCATTCCCAAGACCAGCGCCGTGCGGATTCCGCGACTGAAGGTTGATGAGCGTCCGGCCTTTTACTGGCGAGAGCTGGGAGTCGACAAGGGGTTCAATGCCGGGGAGAAAGCAATGGGCTATGCGTGGCGGTTGGACAATAACGACGACGTTTTTCAAGTGGCACACAATCTCCACGCTATCGTGAGTAAGGAGAAGTACCCGCAGGCCTGGGTGCTAGAGAAAGCGAACCCGTGCTTGACCGACCCGGTATCGATCCGGGCCGCAGTTGAATACGCCCGTCGGCGGCTTGACATCGAACCCGGGATCGTCACCATTTCGCTTACCAGTGTCGATAGTGAGTTCTTCTGCGATTGCCCAAGCTGCCTCAAGGTCGGCAACGTCAGCACCCGGATGGTGCAGTTTGCCAACGCCGTGGCCGGGGAGCTGGAAAGAGATTATCCCGGCCGGTTCCGGCTGAACTTCCTGGCCTATTGGGTAACGCACGCACCTCCCGATCCGATGGTCAGGACGGAACCTGGAGTGCGGGTCATGATCGTCAACGAGGGGGACCACCTGAAACCGCTGGAGTATCCCGAAACGCCCGAGGAAGCCAAGACGGGACGGAACAACACGCGGGAACTCCTGGCCTTTGCAGGATGGCGGAGGACCGGCGGGTTGGTCGGCGTTTATGAATGGTGGATACCCTCGTGCGGCAGCCCAACATGGCAATCCGTACC
>JACQGJ010000422.1 GCA_016199605.1 Armatimonadota bacterium
GGCGGTCGGGAGGATTCCGACGGTTGCTCGTCGGGTGGACTCAGAGAGTCCGAGTTGAGCCATTGCCGGATAGTCTGGCGCAACCGAGCTTCGACAGCCTGATTGATTGCCTGGGTCGCTCCGGCGCAGTTGCGACAGCGCTCGGAGGGATAGCTCCCCACTTGTGGAAGTGACCGCCGGAGGTTCTCCTGCACGCTGTAATCCTGCACACTGCCGACAGGCTCGGGGCGAGAGACCGTGTGTCCCCCACACCAGTATTGACTGCCATCAGGCAGCACAAAGCCCTGGGTGGGGGCAACGTAGCATCGCTCGGTGAGAGCCAGCGACGCCGGAAGCCCCGCGGCCGCGCGTTCGGCCCACGACAAGAGGTCGCCGCGTTGCCGCACACGGTGAAACGGGCTGAGAAAAGGCACGGATTCATGCAATGCTCGCCGTTGCTCCTCAGGCACGCCTCGCTCAATCTGATAGCCACGCCACACGGCATCCGCTTCCGGCCAAGTCTCCTCGAAAAACCTGCGGTAACCCTCGGCCGTCAGCCGCAGCCCGTCATTCTGTTCTCCCCCCACGGGAATCACGTGCATGTCGAGGTCGAGATTCACACGGCCTTCGGACAGCGGTTTCATGTCGAGAAGAAAGCGAAGGAGTCCCGGGAAATCATCGGCATTGTGCCGAGTCAGCACGCAGTTGATGTGGACGATCGGATGCTCCGCCCCGAGGAGCGCCTTGGCAATCTGAAGGTTGCAGATCCCCCGCATCACCTGTCGCCAACGGCCGGACTGACGACAGATCGCATCCTGCACTTCGCCCTGATGTGAGTCGAGAGAAACATGCATCCGCGCCAGTCCCGAGCGCACCAGCCCAACGGCTGCCCTGGGAGTCAGGGCGAGAGCGTTGGAGTTGACGTTGCAGGCGGCACCCGCCTGCGTCGCCTCTTTGACCAGCCCCTCTTGTCCCCACAAGCTCTCACCGAATAGCAGCGGCTCTCCGCCGGTGATCGAGACGTAAGTACCCTCCCCGTCGGTTGTGGCGAGGCTGCGGATCAACTCCTTCCAGTCGGTCAGCGTCATTCGGTTGTCGACAGGCTCTTGATTGCAGTAAACGCACCGGGGCACCATGTCGCAACGAAAGCCGAGGTTGATTCCCAGAAAGGAAAGGGACACCGCCGCGCCGTCAGGCCATGAGGCGGGCCACGCGCCAAGGACGGCGAGAAGCCGCCCTTCGTCTCGCTCGCCCGCGGTAATCAGTTGTCGCACCTTCGGCTCATTGATCTGCTCGAGTTGAAGGGCGGGAAGGCCATACGCATTGATGGTCTTCGGGGGAGTCAGCAAGTCGCTCCGCGCTGCGTCCAAAAGTCCTTCCTGCTGCACTTCCTGCCAGTCCGGTTCTCGGAAGGTTGCTTCCAACACCTCTGAATGGCTCTTCCTGAAGGCTGCGAAGGGATTGACGGTCTCGGCCTCTGGCGGTCTGCTTCCTGCTGTTGTCTCGTTCCGGAGTGGTTCTTCTCTACTCATACCGGCGGCATCATCGCATAGGACGGTGGCATGGTCAAGGGCCAGAGTGGGTGGGCGAGCTACAAAGAACCTGACCGCATCGACCCGGGAAGCTCAGGAAATGCGGTCCGAGTCGTGGGGTGAAGACTTGCTGTGAGGGCGGGAGAAGCTGTCTTCGCCCGCGAGGAATTGTTTGAGAAACGGAAGGATTGGGTATACTCAATATCATATTCTCCGCACAGCGTACCGGTGCGTTTCATGCCAGGAATCAGCGAATCTCCTCTACGGAACAGAGGAGGGCGAGTATGCGTTCATTGCGGACAGTCTGGTACATGCCTCACTTTGCAGCGTTGCCGGTGGTAGTTACGGCCCGCATTCCCGCGTCTGAAAAGCGCGTCCCGGTCGCTTCTTCCGTCGCGGCCCGCGTCGCTGCTCCTGCTTCTCTCTCGTCCTCTTCGCATTCTTCCCACTCTGGGGTCCTCGGGGGACGACCCTATCCCAACTCTCCCGCGGGCTGCGAAGGCGAAGGGTCTCGCGGCAGAGGGTGAGGCAGGAGTCAGGTAGGGTGACTATGATTCTATTGCTTTATCTCGGAGGTGGAACACAGCATGGGTCCTCAGATACTGATATTCCCACTGGTGCTGAGCCTGATGCTGGTGGGGCTGGCATGCGCATTGCTGCTCTATTACGCAGCAGAGGAGTTGAAGCTCTCCCCGTGGGCCTGGGCTTTGGTGGGGTTCGTGTTTGGATTTCTCGGGCTGGGAGTGTTCCTCCTGGCCACATGGAAGCGCACTCCGCCTGCCGACCTGTCGGAACTTCCCGTGGTCGAGGAGAAGGGACCGCCTCCCGCTACGCCCACGGCGCGGCAGGCGGTCATATTGTTCCTGTTTGTGATGGCGACGATGGTCACGAGCACTGTGACCGCCTACCGGCTCGGTGGCGTGAGTACTGTGGCAGGCGGGGAGATCTTCGGGATTCTGCTTCCGACCCTGATCTACGCGCGTTACCTGCGACTCGACTGGCGGTCGCTTTTCCGCTGGCGGCCGATCTCGTGGTTGACCGCCTTGCTGGCGCTGGTTGCAGGACTTTCTTTGACTGTGTTGGGCTCGACGCTCCTGGCATTCTCCAGCAGACTGGGCCTGGCCCCTCATTGGCTAAACCTGCCAGGCCAGACGAGTGTTGAGTCGGGGCTGAGCCGATGGGTGCTTTGCGCCAGTATAGTTCTCCTCCCAATGATCGCGGAGGAGTGGTTGTTCCGAGGGTTCCTGCTGAGAGCGTTTGCTCCGAAAGGTCGTCGTGTGGCCATACTCGTGACGGCGGTGCTGTTCGCCAGCTTCCATTTCGAACCGGTGAGGTTCCTGGATACCCTCCTGGTCGGTGTGATTGCCGCCTTGCTGGTCGAGTGGACCGACTCGACGTTTACCAGCAGCCTGCTGCATGGAGCCGTCAACTTCGTCGCAGCCACCCTCTTAATGAAGTTCAACCGTACCTGTATGTGTGGGTCTGACGCTTCCCCCGCGCTTCCGTCCGTGGCCATGATTATGGGGGCGACTGCAGTTGAAGCCCTCTGCCTGTGGGGGCTGTGGTGGCTGCACCGTGGACGCCTCATCGGTTCAGCCCCGCCCTTGCCTCAGCAGGGGGAGGGCGAGCAACCCATGATGGGAATCGCAGGCTGTTGAAGGGAGCAATGGAACCTTGGAAAGAATGGAAGAATGGAAGCATCCGGCCGTTTCATCCTTCCCGCTTTCAGTGTTCCGCCAATGATTGAGGATCAGTGTCGTGCAGCACCCACACAAGCTTGGTCTCACACATAGAGACTCTAAGATCCATATCCCATTTCTCAGAAAGGAGTAAGTCGAATGAAAGCAAGTTGGGACGTACATGGAGGAAGCCGTCGAGCTTATTGGAGTCTGGCGGCTGCGAGCCTCATGCTCGCAGGCTTGTCTGCCAGAGGCGGTCATGCTGAGTCCGCGAAGAAAGTCGTCGAGGACATGCTGAAGACCTATCAGCAGATGAGCTCTTTGGAGGAGACGACCTCAATTGAGTGCATCAGGGAGGCCCCGGGGCAAAGCATGAAAGTCTCCGCCTCAACCCGGATCGCCTACAAGAAGCCTGACCGGGTGATTTACGAAGCGAAGTCCGGGGGCGGGACAACAGAGGTGCTCAGCGACGGCAAGAAGGTATGGACTTACGTGTCGACCGTGAATCAGTACAGGGAGACGAGTGTGCCCGCACGAATCGCCCTCGGTCCCTGTATTCCCGCCGAAGTCAGGACGAGCAATGACGGCCTGGCTTTCCTGCGCGGGGACAATCCGGTCAAAGGGGCCAAATCGGTGAAGCTCCTCGGCTCGCGGCGAGTCGGCAAGGCCACGACCCGGCTTGTGGAAATTCAGGGCAAGATCTCTTCATGTTCGGTAAAGAACATTCCCAGCACTCTGAGGCTGTGGATCGGTCAGAAGGATCACCTGCTTTACAAGTCGGAGTGGATTCTGACGGTCCAGCAGCAGACCGCCGGGGCGCAAGCGGGTCAGGGGGCAAAATCGACCACCCGGGTTGCCGAGACCCACAGCAACATTAAAGTCAACGGCACCCCGAAGGACAGCGCCTTCCGCTTCCACCCGCCCAAAGGCGCAAAGAAAGTAGACAAGTTCTCGTCCGGCTGCGGGATGCATTAGGTGCACCATGCGGCCCTGGCGTGAGGGTCTGTACGCCGACAGGAGTATGCAATGAAACAACTGACTGTCAGATTGGACATCGTTACATCGTCGATGACTCTCGCCGAGTTGTCAGATCGTCTCGGATTGAAACCCTCACCGGGTTCCGCAGACAGAGGCACTCCTCACAGATCTGGGTATGTGTTGAAAGAGACCCACTGGTAGTTGGACTCAACAGCGGGGGAGGCAGCCACGATCGAAGAACATTTTAGGTCCATCTTTGACAAGCTTCCCATCGTCCACCTGTTCTCTGAAGGCGTCCTCCCAAATGACGCCGACCTACTGCTGAACATCGCGGTCATGTTTGACGCCAACGCGGCGATGTGTTCGCTCGTACTCCCAGCGGTCTGTTTGCGCCTCCTCCAGGGAAGCAGAATTGATGTAGAGATCAGTTGCTATCCTTGTAGCGTCTTGCGTCGGAAAGATGGTTAACTAACCGACCTTCATCACCTTCCCGCGAGATGTCTGGAGCACACCAGAAGAGAGGGTAGGTCTTCTCTTTTCATTCAACCGACAATCACAGGGCGGGGGTCGCCCATCCGTATGCCTGGGTGGGTTGAAGCCACAAGAACGAAGAGGATGCACAATGAATCGGGCTATAAGCTGGTACGACCGACATGCTTCTGTTGAAACCATGGAACTGAAAGTTGCGGGCCAGCGCGGCAGAACAATTAAGCCATCTGCGCTTGCGTTCAACTCCAAGGATGACCTCTTCATTGGGGACGAGTTGCATAGCCGGATACTCACATTGGACATGGCTTGCGGTTCGTGTGATGCTTCCGCTTTCACAGGAAATGGGAAGGGGCAGCGCGATGGATGGAAGGGCCAAGCTCGGTTCGGCGATATACGGGCGATGCTCTTTGCGGCAGATGACTCCCTTTACGTAACGGATTACTACACCCACGATTATGCCGATACCATTCGGGTCATCAGAGGGAATCGGGTTCAGACATACGTTGGTAGATTGAGACGCGCTGCTCGAGACGGAGATTACAAATCGGTGGGAACGGCGGAAGGCGTCAGACTACATGAGGCTGAAAGCCTTGAAATGCTGAGCGATGGAAGTCTTCTCGTGGCAGTGAAGGGCCAGGGCCGTGTCGTTATCGTCTCTCCTGACCGGATTGTCACAGACTTCGTGGGAGATGATCCCGGACAGTACTACGAGGGCATCGTCCCCCTTTGGGGACCAAGCGATGCAAAACTTCACCCGAAACTGGGAGTTGTCTTCTGTGAAAGCTGCAATATTCTGCGGTTCTGTTCACTCGAGGACCGCCAAGTGAGACTCTTGACAGGTCAGCTTAGCGGGGGTCATCGCGATGGGTCACTTCGTGAGGCATTGTTCCGGTACCCGACTAGTCTGACTGTCAACCAGAGTGGCCACATCTTCGTGGCAGATAAGGATAACAATGCAATCCGGGTTATTGTACCTGGGGAGGGTGTTTTCACCGTCGCAGGCACGGGAGTCTGGGGAAAGAGAGACGGACCGGTGAACGAATCCGAGTTTGCATGGCCCTGCAAGATCCTCATGATGAGCGACTCTTCTTTGCTGGTAACGGAGAGAGGAAGTGACGTCATCCGGTGCATTCGCTTTCAGGTGAGGTAAGGCTCACCCATCAAGGGGTATCTGAGGGGGAATGCCGGTCAGGTCTTCCTTTGTCGTTCAACCGACAATCGGGCGGTCGGCGGTGCCACGGTGTCCCTGCCAAGAGCATCCGGAGGACGGTGTATGGAAGAAACAGAAAACATCTATCGAGTAGAAGAGGACCCTAACCGTTCTGGAGTATGGTGGGTCTTGGGATTGAACTTGCTTGCGAGCAACAAGGTTCCCGAAGTGGACCATTTGATGCCGTTCAAGGTTTGGCTGGGAACGATGGTAGGCAGCGGGGATGTTGGCGTGATTCAAGGAGGTATATCCATTGAATATGAGGGTGAATGGCCCAATCTGCCAGGAGTATACTGGAGGGAGATTGATACCACGCTCTATGCCGGCTGGTTCGAAAGTAGCAGAACTCACCAACACTGGTTCCCTGGAATATACTACCCCTGCGTAACCCTCTATCAGTTGATATGCGGGCTGATGGGTGTGTATCTGCATTACGACACACTCGCCATCTTATCTGGCGCACAAGATCTTGAGCTGATAGTTAATGCTCTGGATCCCTTCCCAGGGGAAGATGAGGTCTTGCCCAGGCTGCGGGAGCTCACGAGGTGGGTGATTGTAAGTAAAGGGGATGCGCAATACCTGGAGATATGGAGTCGAAGTCCAACCATCCAAGCTGACATCGAAGGGGCGTGCCAGACAACTGACAACGCTGTGAAGAGGCTTCCATGGTTCCAGCAAGTGATGCAACAACTTAACTGGAGCGATGAGGAGTTGTGTTACAAAGCGGCCGACGCGGTTGGGTAGTGGTTCAATCCAAGAGCAAGGCGGAGCCTTGCTCGCTGGAGGAGCGGGTCATGTAGGAGAAGGACAGGTCCTCTTTTGTCATTCAACCGACAATCGGGCGGTCGCCGGCGCCATGGTGTCCCTCCCAATAGCAGCCGGAGATGAATGGTGACCGCCGCGCCGAACTCCTCTGCGGCGGACACGATTCGACACTGGCGGAGTGCCTATCAATCGTGCCGCCACCGATCTGTTCCTTGCTGTGGTGAGAAAATGAACTGCAAGTATGCGTTGGCTGAACTGCGCTGGTTGACCGAGGCTGAGGGAGGAATAAAGAAGCCTGTGCGGGGCCACATCCGCACCCCGGCTCTGTTCAACACCGGCCCTGTCTCACAATGGAACCTGTTTGTCATCTCGGACATGCCCGTGAGCCCTGGGGAGGGCGGGAACGTCATACGCATTGATCGACTCCAGGGGGGCTCGGTTCAACGGGGACTGCCCGGCGGCGGAGCGACAGATAGTCTTTGCTTCGCTGTCCGCCGGTTTCTCAGTTCTTCGGCAGGAAGAAGCGGTTGGGGTCTCCGCAGACGAAAGGCGGCACACCAGTGAGCGTGAAATGGTTGCTGTTGTCGCCACCGGACATGAACAGACGCCAGAGCTTACCCGTCTGTTCAGGCTTCGGCGTGATCGCCAGTTGGGCCGTCTGCATCTGGGGATAATAGATCACGCCCGCTTCCTCGCCCTCCGGATCAAAGATGCGGCCGACGCCGGCAACCTTGTGGGTAAGGAAACTGACTCGAAACGATGCCGTGTCCTTCGGCACCCAGAAGTACATGGCGTCAACGCCGGAGAGAAACCCCCAGCCATCGGTGGCGCGAAACACCGCCTTGGGCGCGTCGGTGGTTACGAGCATGCCTCGCCAGTCGCCCGGGTCGGTGAACTGTATCCGATACTCTCCCGGAGCTGCTTCGGCGGGCAGCGCGATCTTTTCCTTTCCGAAGACATACTCTTTGATGGTCTTGCCATCAGGGCCGATGAGAAGCCCTTTGCTGGAAACGTAGGTCTGCTCGCATTCCACGGTGACGGGCTTACCGGCCTCCTTTATGAAATGAAACGCGCCCAACCCTTGAGTCGAGATGACGTTGCCCTGCCAGCGCCGCCAATTCGGCTTGGGAGCCTTCTCGCCGGCCTCGGCCACAGCCGCCAGCAGATGGGCCACCCCGTCCATGTAGTACGTGTAACCAAGGGTCTGGCCATAACCGCCATAGCCGTCGAGTTTGGAGCCGGGCTGATGGTAGACGCTCAGGCCGCGGCTGTGAGCCTGGGTGAGCGGCGTTTGAAGCAATGAAGCGTCTCCCGTCAGCCAATAGGCGTGGGAGGAAATGCGGTGATCGCTGTCGTACGGTTCGCCGCCTCGACGAGCCCACCTGACCATACGGTCTGCGCTTTCGCGGCTGCGCGTCAGCAGGTTGTACTTCTCCAGAGAGGGGGCGTAGGCCTGCCAGTGTCCGTCCCAAGGCTCAAGGGAGAATTGGGCGCGTTTCACCCCGTCCATAGGCTCCAGCAGGCGCGGGTCCCACGTGGCCTCATACGCCTCGACGATTCCGGACAACGTCCCGCTCCCTTCGCGGCCCGTACTTGGCGAAGGCTTGGCGATAATGGCCTCAATCCACTCGCGCGCGGTGTCCAGCCCTCGCGGGTGGCCGGTGAAGTAGTGCCACCAGAGCTTGTTCTCCAGGTTGGCTTCGAAATAAGCGGGGCCGGCGCCGCCCAGCCAGTGCAGGAAATGAGTGAAGGTCTCTCCGGTAACAGCCTTGACGGCGGCGAAGCGTTCGTCCACGTAATGCACCGTGTCCACATCCATGACGTGCTGGTCATGGCGGCGCGCCATCGTCAGGTACATCGGGTCGCCGGAACGCGCGTAGAGCGTCCACGGCATGCGCATCCCGTTGTGTTGCGCGCCTTTCCAGTGCCGGTGCATCTCATAGGCCTCCGCGCTCCCGTATCGCAGGGCATCGTGTAGGTCGCCAAAGTTGAACATGCCGTAGTCGCGCAACCGGTCCGCTGTGCGCATGATGAACTCGAACGGGCCGCGGATGGAATCCTCCTCGTACGGGAACCGCTTCGGGTCGTAGGGATGGATTCTGCCGAAGGCGCCGCTGGCGCACAGGCTCTCAGGGGACTGCATCGCGTGGGGGTCCTGCTGGTAGAGCGCGGCCATGTCCCCCATTTTGGACTTAGCCGCGGCTTTCCCGAAGACGAGGAGGAACTCGTGCGTCTTGGCCAAGCCCATGGCGTTGGCGCCTGGTGAGGTCGCAAGGCCCCATTCCGCGCTCTGGCTCGACGGGACGAAGTCAACATATTCCTTGGGCGGCGTGAA
>JACQGJ010000421.1 GCA_016199605.1 Armatimonadota bacterium
CCGGAAGGGAGTTCGATTCGTTTCCGATGAGTGGGACACGACTCATCTCGCGTCGCCGCTCCTGTTGAACCTTCGGGCGCGACTGCTTTGGGACGTCAACACCGACGTCGACCAGTACCTCGATGACTTCTGCCGCATCGTTTACGGGCCGGCGGCTTCGCCAGTGAGGGACCTCTTCCTCGACCTCGAGCGAGCGGTGGCGCAGGCTCCATCAAAGCACGTATCCTTCAACGACCTGGGGAAGTTCACGCCGGAAGTGCTGAAACAGGCGCACCTTCATCTGGATCAAGCGGAGCAAGCTGCGGGCGCCGAAGAGGCCTTGCTCGCACGTCTGGCGCGGTTGAGAATCTCCCTGAAGTATACCGAGGTCTGCAAGCTATCTGAACGGGTTGAGAAAGAGCCTGAATTGTATGCTGACGTGGGCAGACTGAAGACGGAAGTAGACTCTCTCGTCCGTCGATACAACATCCCCCTTGGGTTGATGGCCTATGATCTCCTCGACACGAAGTACAAGCCGCCGGTGGAGGCGCTCACAGGCAAGAAGGTGTTGGAGCTTCCGGAGCAGTGGCTCTTTCTGCCTGACCCCGGGAACGTGGGCGAGGGGGAGCGATGGTTCGCCAAGACGGACTTTTCTGATTGGAAGCCCATCTCGGTCCATTCCTCCTGGGAAGGGCAAGGATACCCGGGGATGGACGGGGATGCCTGGTATGCCTTGCGAGTCAAGATCCCCGCGACAGAGGCAGCTCACGTCTATCTACTCTTCGAGGCGGTGGACGAGACCTACAAACTGTGGATAAACGGTGAATACATCGGTGAGAGTCTTGGCGAGCCGGGTGTTCTTTGGGACAAACCCCAGGCGGCAGAGATCACCGGGAGGTTCAGACCCAATGAGGAGAACGTCGTTGTTGTGAAAGTGCATGACATCGGCTACGCCGGGGGAATCTGGAAGCCGGTGTGGGTCACGGCCGCCGACAGGTAGTCATGCTGGTGATGGATGCTCGTCAAGGTCGAAATCGCACTTCAGACCCGAACGGACGGTGATCCCAAATCGTCGGATTGCGGGTGTCTGAAGGTGAAGTTGACAGTGAGTGCCAAAATGGACTGAATTCGCTGCCTCTCGGTATGACTTCCGGGGGTTGCTCCCTGGCAAACTCGGTGCATGAGCTTTCATTGGTCCGTTCATAACACGTAGGAGGTAGGTTACAGATGGCATTAACCATTACTGAGGAATGCATCAATTGTGGCGCCTGTGAACCGGAGTGTCCAAATGAGGCCATCAGCGAAGGCGATGAGTACTACCAGGTCGACCACGAGCATTGCACGGAGTGCGTTGGCTTCCATGAGGCCCCGCAGTGCATAGAGGTTTGCCCTGTGGAGTGTATCATTCCCGATCCCGATCATCCGGAGAGCCATGAGGAACTGCAACAGAAAAAAGAGCGGCTTCACGCAGACGGGTGACCGTTTACCATCCCCAAGCCTGTGCGAAAAAGCCCTCCTGCAAACGGAGGGCTTTTTTGTGACTGAGCTCCGGGGCGCAAGGCGCTATGCCCTCCGCTGACCAGTGGTCCGCCTGTCGGACTTGAGCAGCCCAAAGGAGGCTTCCCCATGCATCCACGGCATGACGTGTCCCCTGGGGGTCGGCGCACCGGAAGTGGTAGACTGCGTCATCGAGATTCCCAAGGGCAGTCATAACAAGTACGAAGATGAAGCGGCTCTTCCGTTACGTTGACGAAACCGGTCAGAACACCGAGGGGGATTTGTTTGTAGTGGCCGTGGTCATCGCCGCGGAAGATAGAGAGCGCCTTCTCCAACTGTGTGAAGAGATCGAACGTGAAACAGGCAAGGGTCGGCTAAAGTGGATCAAGACGGAGTATGGTCGCCGGATTGCGTATATCCAGCGATTACTGGACCACGCGCTTCTTCAAAGCAAAGTCTCTTTTGCTGTGCATTGCCACACCCGCGACTATGTGCAGTTGACCACAGAATCCATTGCTCGCGCTTTGGAGGCCACCGGTGAGCATGACTACCGAGCGACTATCCTGATAGACGGACTCCCACGAAGTCAGGAAGTCGTTATGGGGGGCGCCTTGCGCCGAAGGGGTGTTCCCGTGCGAAAGGTGCGTGGGGTCAAACGCGATGAGAACGACTCCCTGATACGATTGGCTGATGCGATGTGCGGTCTGGTTCGGGCGGCTCGCGAAGGACAACCACGGATGCAGGAGCTTCTCGAGCGAGGGTTGCGGGCTGGGGCGCTCACCGACTTGTCGCAGGCATAAAAAAACCCCCGTGGTTAGGGGGAACAGCCTATTCCCGGTTGCACCGGAACACCCACCAGTACTGGCAGTATTCGGCTGATGTTGGCTGTATTCTATCGGTGCGCTCCGCTCTTGTCAACCACGAAATGCAACATGCTGGAATTGTATCATAAGACTTGAGAGACCCCTGTGAGTTCATCTCGCCGGTGAACGAGATTGCAGGGCTAATGACGACAGTTCGCCGCTACCCCCGGACCCCTGTCCAGCTTGTCTGGCCGGTGATTGCTACTCAGAGGCTGACGGCGCTGCCCGCCGGGCGATATTCGTGTTTAGCTGGCGCAATCTCATTCACCCGCCAGACAAGCTGGACAGGGGGTCTACAAACCTTCCTGGATACTCGGGTTAGCCAGCCAATCGCATTCACCGGCGAGACAAACTCGCAGGGGTCTTATGA
>JACQGJ010000424.1 GCA_016199605.1 Armatimonadota bacterium
ACGCGCCCGACCGCAAGGTGACTCTGAGCATCAAGGCGCGGCAGTTCCGAATCATTGGGTTTTGAAGGGATTACAGTGACCAGCAGAGCAAACGCTATCAGCGACGACGATAGTTGCACGCTGCGCAGCGCACCGCCACCGCACACAGTCGAGCGCATCTCCTGTGCTTTGGACTACCTCAAGGACACCCAGGTGGATTGTCTGTGCTGGTGTGTGGGGGAGCAGATCGCCTATTCGTGGCCGTCGAAGGTGATCGAGAATTTCTACGACCTGCAAGCCAAAGGCGGTAGCCTTAACCCCGGTTGGGACGGAGGGCGAGACATCATGCACAGCCTGCATCGGGAAGGCATTGATTACCTGCCACTGCTGACCCAACGGACGCATGCCCAGGGGATGATGTTCGTTGCCGGCTTCCGCATGAACGATACCCACATCAAGTCGTGCCCCAACAGCGCGCTATCTCCGGAGTTCTGGAAGACGTACCAGCACTATCGTCTCGGGGATGCCACCGATGGCAAGGGCTACTACAATGCCGCCCTCGACTACTCGTACCCAGAGGTCCGCAACCGCTACCGGGACGCGATTGCCGGCGTCTCAGGAGGAGTCCAAACCGGGAAGAACATCCCCAGGTCGTTTATGGATCGCCGAGTACGGAAGTCAGGCTTCGAGAGACTGCGTGAGGCCGTTTCAGAGGAGGTCGAACTCGTACACGTTCATCGAGTGCATGGGCGCCGTGAGTGTTGAGCCATTCTTGACGCTCTTCATCCTCCGAGATCGGAGAGTAACCGACTCGTTCCCCAACCGGTTCACGGATTGCGGAGATTCACCGGAAATCTGATGTTGCGTGACCTCCGGCTTGACGGCGAAGTCCGCGAGGCGCAGCTTGAATTTGAGGGGCTGGACCTTGTGGAAGTTCACAACCGAAAGATACAGTTTCCGTCGCGTGGGAGAGAGGGTCGCCGACACGTCCAGATAGGGGACGCGTCGCGACCCGTCTTTGGTGGCGAAATCGTCACACTCTGTATGGACCTGCAGAGCGACCTCGCCACTGAGTGTCGTCGCCGCCAGCAGTGGGAAGTAGATGGTCTGTCGAAACAGCCCATCTTTCGAGGTAAAGATCGGCGCGATGACGTTGACCAATTGAGCCATGCAAGCAAGACCGACGGCGCGGCAATTGCGCTGGAGCATGTTGAGAAAAGCGCCCACAACGAGGGCATCGGTCAGATCGTAAATCTCTTCGAGGAGGGGCGGAGCCAAGGGAAATCTGCCATCATGCGGACAGCCTCTGGAGCGATACCAGACGTTCCACTCATCGAGGGCGATCTGGAGCGGGTGACGCCACCCAAAACGTCGCTGCGCCGCCTGGATAAGCTGCCACAGAATCTGAACATACTCCTCCACCCGCGACACGTGGGCACATAGCGAGTAGTGGGGGTCGTCCTCTTTCGACGGGCCGAAGTAGAAGTGAGCGGAGAGGTAGTTGACACTTCCGCCGCAAGTCTTCAGGACCTCCCAGTCCCAATCCACCTCCTGTCCCCCGCAAGCGACCAGCTTGATGGAAGGATCGGTCCACTTCATCACCTTCGCGAATTCGAGGGCTGACTTGGCATAGTCCCCGGCGCTCTTGTGTCCGATTTGCCATGAGCCATAGACCTCGTTCCCCAGACCCCAGTATTTGACCTGGTGGGGCTGCTCGTACCCATGCCTCCGTCGAAGGTTGGCAAACTCCGTATCTTTGGACCCGTTGCAGTATTCCACCCAAGCGGCCGCTTCGTCGAGGGTTCCATTGCCCAGGTTGGCGCAGAGGTAAGGCTCGGTGTTCGCGTCGCGACAGAACTCGATGAAGTCGTCGGTCCCGAACTGGTTTGACTCCAGCGAGTTCCACGCCAGCTCGAGGCGTTTCGGGCGTGACTCCCTGGGACCGACGCCGTCCCTCCAGTGGTAGCCGCTGACGAAGTTGCCTCCAGGATACCGCAGAATCGGGACCTGCAGTGCTCGCACCGCCTCCAGCACGTCTGTGCGAAAGCCGTTGTCTCCTGAAAGAGGAGACCCCGGATCGTAGAGTCCTCCGTAGATACACCTCCCCAGGTGCTCGACGAAATTGCCGTAGATCTTCCGGTCAATCGGGCCGATTTGTCGGTCGAGGTCTATCTTGATTTGGGCCATGGAGGTCTCCTGAAAGCGCTTTACTGGCGAACCGTTGCTGCAAATGAGTCAAGTTTTGTGACGAGTGACGGACAACCCACGACACCCGACACTCGTCACTCAACCACAACTTGTCGGTCTGCGGCACAGCCCAAGTCGGCGATGGTTTGGCATGAGAAGGCGTCCGCGGAGAAAGTCGGGGGCGCAGATCACTTTCGGTACCGGCTGATCTTGGCTGTCTTGACGTTGTAGATCGAGCGGATTTTGTCGAGGGCCTTGACTGAAGCCGTGCCAACCGCGGGGACCGCAGTGGCATCGGACATGTCAACATCAGTGACGCGGATATCACCGATCCTGGTTGTGACATGGCGTTGCTCTGCTGGATCGAATTCCCGGCGAGTCACCACAAACCGCATTCCCTTCTTTACCCCGCTCCG
>JACQGJ010000425.1 GCA_016199605.1 Armatimonadota bacterium
CGCGGATGGATTACAGCTTCGTTCCCGGTGCGTTCGGCAGGGGCAGTCTCTTCCTGGGCAAGGAAATACCCGGACGTCCCGTTCGCTTGAGTGTGCAGGTCCATTCCGACGGACCCGCCTGTGAAGTTCACTTCGTGTTGAAAGACGCCTCGGGGCAGACGGCGGATCGCTATGGGTGGACACTGTGGCCCAAAGGCTGGGTGACTGTTCCCAACATGCTGGATAGCCCGCAGGTACCCTGGCACGCCGGCGCAGACAAGCCTTTGCAGTTCCCGCTCACCCTCGAGCAGTTGGCTTTGGTCGGCACGCCGTGGTATGGCAACCGCTACAAGCCCGATGGCACGGTGTACTTTGATTACCTCGTCCTCGAGTTCCTCGCCGCCGAGTCGGAAGTGCCACCTGTTCCGATTGAGGTGCAAGCGAAGCAGGACGGAGCGCGCGTCCTCGTCACGGTGAAGAATGTGTCGAAGCAGCCATGCAAGACCCGTGTGAGCTACTGGGTTAGTGACGCGTGGAATGAACTCACCGACCGAGGCGTGGTAGCGAAAACACCATTCACCCTGCAGGCAGGAGAAGTGGTTGAGTTCCCGCTGACGTTCCCCAGGGTCACCAAAGCGGGAGACTTCGAGGTGGAGATTGCGGCGGTGGCTGTGGAGACGGGGGATTTGGTGGAATTACAGGCGAAGTGGAGGAAGTGACGGAGAAGGGGGAGCGGGTGTTGGAGTTGGTGGATTACGAAGTGAAGGGGTGAAAGGCTTACGGGAGACAGGTATAGACGATGATGCCGTCCATGTCGAGGAAGCCTTGGTCGAGAGTGACAAAGGCGTTCACGCCGGATTCGAGGGCGGTGGCGACGTGGTAGGCGTCGGTGGGAAGGAGGGCATGGTCTTGCATCAACTGAAAGGCGCGATCGGTGACGGTTTCGGGGATGACGAGCTTGAGGGCCTCCGTCTCTATCTGCGCGCGATACACAGCGGCCCGGGCTATGGCGGTGCGTACGACATGGGGCCTCTGCCGTCTCAGGTCTTGCCACCGGACACGGGCCAATTGGGCTTCGGCGACGAGGGCGCCTTTTGAGGTCCAAAAGGCCAGTTCATCGAATACGAAGTCACTCACCACAGGAAGAACACCTTCACGTTCCATTCTCTGTCGAAATGCGAGGCACTGCTCGTGAAAAGGCTCATCTTCCGAAATGGAGGCGACGACAAAAGAGGTGTCCCAGTAGACGAGGCCGGGACGCGGAGCGTCGAAGGTACGTCTCTCTACTGCCATCAGTCCGCCTCGTCCGAGTCAGGAAACCGACCCGGGAAGCTCTTCACGACCTCCCTGCGGACTTCGGGTTCCATTCGCATGCTTCCCGCCAACTGCTTCCAGGCTTCGTCTCTTCGCTTCTGGAACTCTTCGTCAGGGGGCCACGTCCAGCCCCGCTTCTTCAGCAACTCGAGGATCTGGGGCGGTAGCTCGCCATTGTCCGTAGACATCGTACATCACTCCCTTCGCTTCGCAGTGTGGAAGTATGATACCGGTTTGCCGTCTCAACGTCAACGCACTACCGAGCAGCAGCCATTGCGTCCTTTGTCGCAAACTGCGGAGCTGACGGCAGTAACGGACACCGGCAAGCGGGGGGTGGAGTTGGTGGATTCGACTGTGAAGTTGTCGAGGTGTGTAACGTTTTACTTCTCCACTGCATCTTATCATCAGCACCGCGCGAAGGAGTCCATTTGGGATGACCGACGAGGAACTGGTTAAGAGCACTTTGGCTGGCGACAAGGATGCGTTCGCGGAGCTGGTTCGGCGACATGAGGGCGTCGCCTACGGGCTGGCCTACCATCAGCTCGGCAATTTCGCCGACGCCGAGGATGTCGCGCAGCAGGCCTTCGTCGCCGCCTACCTGCGCCTGGAGACCCTCCGCGAGCCAGAGCGCTTCACGGCTTGGCTGCGGAGCATCGTCGCGAACGAGTGCCGGATGTGGCAGCGGCGGACGCGGGAAACCGTCAGTTTTGAGGACCTGACGGACATCCCCTCCGAAGACTCTCCAGAAGGGCACGCCGTTCGACGGGAGCTTCAGAAGCAGGTCCGGCAGGCCATCGCCCGATTATCTCCAGCCAACCGGCTGGCGGTGACGCTGTATTACCTCGATGGCGAGTCCTGTGAGGAAGTGGCCAGTTTCTTGGACGTTCCCGTCGTCACCGTAAAGACGAGGCTCCATCGCGCGCGAAACCAGTTGCGGCAGGAGATGGCAGACATGGTAGCGGATACTTTGCAGGAACAACGACGGGCGGGCAAAGTGACGGAGACGGTGAGGCGGCGCGTCCCATGCCGGGTAGTGGAGCCGTTCGAGTTCATCTTGCCGCTAAAACCGACGGATGCGGTTTTGGTTTATACCCACGACGCCGTGGTCCATGTGCAGGGGGGCGACAGTGGCGAGCTTCGGGTGGAAGGAGGGAAGATACTGTTCGGTGCCACGGCAGGGGAGGCACGGGCGCGTTCAGGGCAGATTGTCGTTGAAGCCAAACGACGACGAAATCTCTGGAAGCACGCGCCCCATGATGGCGAGCGTTGGGCCGGCACCGGAGGCGGCAACGGCCAGTACCACGCTTACTACTCCGACTCGAAGCAGGAGTGGAAGGCGTGGATGGACAGGTGTAAGGAAGATGCGACCTTACGCGAAGTGCTGTCTCCGCTGCTGTCTGGAGAGGTCGTTAGCGTCGTGGCAGCCGGACGGCGCATTGACGGGTTGACTGTGCCTTACCCCCTGAAAGGCAAAGTTAAGGACGAATTCCGCACCGGATTCACAAGTGGCCGGCAAGGCCTGGCCTACGGCGCGGCGGCCAGCGTCACCCTTACCGTCACCGTGCCGCCTTGTGCCAACGTGATCCTCTACCAGCCTATGCTCGCCACGGTGGAGGACGTCTCGGCTAACTTGCTCGTGCTTGGGTGGTTCGGATGGCTGATTGCACGCCGCGTGCGAGGCAATATCTACGGCTGGAACATCGTTCCGGCGCAGGTGGAGCACGTGACAGGCGACTTGCAGGTGAACGATGACCTTGACCATCGCGGCGTCGAGTGGGAGGAAAATCTCGTCCGCCGCGTAGGAAGGATCCCTTCATCTCGAATCCGCGACCTCGACGGGAGCACACGGATCCGCTGCCGAAACCTGTCCCTGGACATTGCCGGCGTGACGGGTGACCTAGACGTGGAAAACGAATTCGGCCGCACACGTTTGGCTCTGGACGAGAGCTGGGACAAGGGACACACCGCCGAAATACGAAGCGTGGCTGGCTCCGTCACCTTAGACCTTACACCCACCGCTGATGACCAGCTCAAAGTGGGTGTATGGACCGACTGTGGGGCTCTTGACCGATCCCGCTGGTCAACTCCTAAAGGTCTGTATAACACGCCTCAAACCATCTACCTGGGAACGAAGCCGGAGCACGAGGGAGCCGATGTGCGCATCCGAACGCGGTCAGGTGATGTGCGGGTGGTGAGGAAGCCATGAGTGTGCCTGGGGAGGGGCAACAGGGAAGGCTTGAATCCAGATCTTGAAGATGCCGTTGACCAGCACAACCTGAGGTGTCGTGAGTTGACGGCGCAGGGCGTCGAGCGCCTCGCCCTCCCACCAGGGATTGCACCGATACAGCAGCTCTTCATGCGTCATGGCAATCACCGGCGAGAATCATTCGCTGGCATCGTGTAGGACCGCCATCCCCGACCTCTTCCCGCTGCTGGCAGTTCACTTCCCCTTCCCCGTCAGCTTCACGTTGTCGAGATAGAACACGGCGTGTTCCGTTGCGTTGCTGATGAACCCAAGCCAGTCCAGGTGAATACACTTGGGGTTGCAGGGAAGATTCTCGATCCGCTTCGGTTCCTGCCCTGGAACAGTGACGACGAGGGTGTAGGTTCCGGTCGCCTGCTTGCCCATGCCGCACTCGATTTCGAAGTGGATCCACTGGTCGGCAGGAAGAGGCATAACAGGTTGTTGGTTCGCGAGCAACTGACCGCTGGAATCAATGCCGATGCTGGCAGCGACGCGGTAGGGACTCGCGGCGTCCCGCCATTCGTGCCAGATCGCTGCTCCTTTCTCGAAGCGGAGGTCGAATACGAGGTTGACCATACCTTCGGTGAGGTACGGGTTGTACCAGAGATGGGGGTTCCACGGCTGGTCCAAACCGGGCACATCAGTGAACTTGAGGCCGTGCTTGCCACTGGCTGCGACCTGGTCGGTCACCCGGATTGTGCCCCCTCCCGCTTCACCCCAGGTGATGCAGCCTTCCGCAGTCGCTCCGACGGGGGAATTCTCGAAACCATCATCAATGAGTTGCGGCTTAACCTCGGGCCGAGCGGGAAAAGCGGTGGGCGGCCGTTTGATCGTCTTCGGCAGATTCGTCCATGAAGAGGCGCCATACAATCCCGCCTGGCTAACGTCAATTGGCTGGAATCCCAGCTTGAGGGCTGGTGAGTCCGGCTTCAGACGGAAGTCGCCGTTCTTCGGATCAACAAACAGAGGGTCGGCGATGACGGCGTGTTCGTCCACCCCACGCTTCCGCCAGTCTTCCAGCGATTCCTCGTTGAGGAAGGTGACGGGTTCCCCTGAGGCGTTCCAGTAAACGTTGTTATCGGCGGTCAGCTTGCTGTCTCTGGTGAAAAGCGTTCCCTCTGTATAGTAGACGATGTTGCGCTCGAAAGTGAGGCTGGAGTTCATGTCCTGTCGCCCCAGGTAGACCTGACCATCGCGTCCAAGGGCAAAGATGTTGTTGCGCGCGATGTCGTCTCGCCCATAGTGAACTGTCAATCCACCGCTGAGGGTCCGATACACCACATTGTTCTCGATGAGAATCTGCGAGCTGCCTTCGTCCGGGTAGATACCGCCTGCGCCGTAGCCCTCGGCAAAGCACCAGACGTCATGGATCAGATTGTTGCGGACGACCGTGCCCGGCGAGGTGCCTAAGGTGTAGATGGCCGCGCCGTCGCTCAACACGCCGCGCATCAGATGGTGCAGGTGGTTGAACTCGATGCGATTTCGGAAGGCCCAGGTCGGACCGAAGCCCCACGTCCAGCCGCAGGAGATTGCGGTGTAGTTCATGTCGCAGATCTCGTTGTGCGAAACCTGGTTGTCACAACTCTGACCGATCCACACTCCCACCGCGCCAGGGAAGAGAATCCCGCCGTCGTGGATAAGGTTGTTGTCCACGACGTTCCCGGAGGTCTGGAGCGCCTCGTTGGGCGGAATCCCCCCCTCACCGATTCGGACGCCGCCTGCGCCGAGGTCATGGAGATGGCACTGCACGACCCGATTGTTTTTGCACCCCCAACTGAACCACACACCGTATTGACCGACGTGTGCGATCTCGCACCCCTCGAGGGAGCAGTCCTTTGCGCCTCTCGCCTGAATCACCGCGGGAATCGTGACCGCCGCCTGCCAGTCGCCATGCCCTTCAGGCTCAAGCGTGTAGTCTGCGTGCTGAAAAGACAGCCCCTCAAACCGCACGTGCTCAACCCACATTCCTGCCTCAGGTTCTCCCTGAAAGAGGACGAGCTGGGTGACCACCGGCGCAACGACTTGGGCTTTGGTCATGTTCTCACCCGGCATGGGTCGGTAGTAGAGCTTGCCCGCGTAACGGTCGAGATACCATTCGCCTGGTGCGTCCAAGGCTTCCGGGAAGTTCTCCACGAAGTAGCGCTGCTTGCTCCAGAACGGCCATTTCATCGGGCCGGTGAACGTGACGGTTTGCGCCACTTCGTCAACCGACTTCAGGCGCAGCATTCCGCTTTCCCAGTGAAAGTAGATCACGGCGTCAATGTCGTTCAGATTGTCCCACGCCTTGATTTCGCCGGGACGGAACCGGAACGCGAGGTTCGCTGGGTCGGTTTCCTTCCCGGTTTGCGGATCCGTGACAAGTGCCGCCTTGCTCGCGATGTAGTAGAAACCTTCATTCGGACTGCGAGCGAGAGTACGGCGTTGCCCATTGACGAACAACGATCGGAAGGCCAGCTTACCTTCAAGCGCCTCTGGCAAGTCGGCGACCCACAGACCTTTCGCTTGCTGTCGCCATCCCTTAATGACGCGACCACCGGAGATGACCGGCCTGCTCCCAGGAGCCGCACAGTAGGTGACTGGACATTCCGCCGTGCCCGAGTCCTGGGGCTGAAGAACCAAAGGCGAGGTCAGGCGATATGGTCCTCCTGAGATCATCACTTGAACCGGCTCGCTTAGACCGGTCGCCTTAAGTTTACGGATTGCCTCCCGCGCTCCCGTCAGAGTCGCAAGCGGCCCGGCGGTTCTCGATCCGTTGGGTTTAGCCATCCTCCCCGACCAGGCGTCGTTTCCATTGGTTGCCACATAAAGCGTCGCGGCCAAGGCGGCTGGCATCACCGCCGCGAGGCAAGCTGC
>JACQGJ010000426.1 GCA_016199605.1 Armatimonadota bacterium
CGTCCTGGTCGAGGGGAAGTTCCTTCCGCCCAAGGGGACCGTGGTGACGGTGGATCATGCAGATAAGCGCGTATCGCCCTACACAGTGACAGCGAGTTCGCGCGAGGGCGGCAACAGCCGTTTGGTGCTGGCAGAGGATCCTGGTTTCACGTGGGACGCTGCCACGAAGACGTCGCGGTTCGTGTTCCTTCCGACAACGAGCTATACGGGGGAGCATGTGGTGAGGCTGAAACCGGTGAGACATTGGACCAGGGGGCGCGGTGCGAACACCGGGTGATGGATGTCGGCAATGCCAGGTGAATTCAAATCCAGGAGACAACGGTTGAAAGCAGGCTGTTTGGCATTCCCATGCGTCCTCGTATTCGCCCCCTTGGTCTACTTCGTGATCAGGGTGAAGATCGACCGCTGGACAGTCGAAAGGGTCTTGGCCAAACAGCCCTCGGGATTCTGGGGAAGCATCATCTTCCCGCTGGAACGCCATGGTCCCTTCATTGTGGGAGTGCCAGTGGACCCAGGCTCACAGAAACGTCTCATCGAGGCGTCACGAGCGTTGTTGCCCTTCTTCGCGGACGCCAAACAGCTTCACCACGACGCTGTGAGGCTTTGGTGTGTGCCTGTAAGATTCATTAACGAAGGGCACGGCGGACCCTTCTCCCGGGTGGGATTCACACTTTGTGTGAGTGGAAAGGAAAGCGCAATGGAAGTGAGACCGACCCAACAACTCCTGCAGTCTGTGCAACTGCGCGCTCCTCATTACGGTCAGCAGCTCGCCGCGTCATACGGCATCCTCCGGCATGGTACAACTGATGCATTTCTGGCATTCCTCTTGCCCAGGAACATTCCCATCGATTGCAGAAGTATTTCGGGGGTGTGGGTGCGTATCGAGCCCTTCGGGATGGACCTGACATTTCGCCGCTAAATCCTCCGTCGGTAGTGGCGGTGTGCGGGGGACCCACTGCGATCGCGCGAGGCGCGCCGGCAGTTCATCCTGTTGACTCCGCAGTTGGTTGACGGTATATTCTTGGGCGGTGTTGTTGCACCATGGTGAGAAGGCAGCACGATCGGGAGGATTCACATGATAAGCATGATAAGAGAGATACCGCCACTATTCTGTGTCCTGATGCTTGCGGGAGGAGGCGTGACGCTTTCAGAGGCTCAGGAGAGTGTCTCCAAGGAGAGCCAGGCCTGTATCCAGTGTCACAGCAGGGAGAACCTGGGCAAAGGGATCGTCGAACAATGGAAAGCAAGCAAGCACTACAAGAACGGCGTGGGATGCTACGAATGCCATCAGGCAGATCCCAAAGACGCCGATGCCTTCCAGCACATGGGCAAGACGATCTCCACCATCGTGTCACCCCAGGACTGCAAGACCTGTCATGAGGAGGAAGCCAAGCAGTTCGAGAGTTCGCGCCACTCTCGCGCGGCCGAGTTCATAGGCTCCCTGGACAACGTGCTCGGGGAAATCATCGAGGGAGCCCCGGCGGCGATCTCCGGCTGCAAGCAATGTCACGGGAGCACGGTGACGGCGGTCAAAGGGAAGCTCGATCCCGCCTCATGGCCGAACACCGGAATCGGACGAGTCAACCCCGATGGGAGTCGCGGGTCCTGTTCGGCTTGCCATTCTCGACACACTTTCTCCAAGGCTCAGGCGCGGCAACCAGAGCCTTGCGGGAAATGCCACATGGGTCCCGATCATCCGCAGATCGAAATCTACAACGAGTCCAAGCACGGGATCAAGTTCGCCACGCTCCAGGACCTCAAGGAGATGAATCTGGAGTCTGACACCTGGGTGGTGGGGAAAGACTACTCCGCCGCACCGACCTGCGCCACGTGTCACATGTCAGCGACGCCGTCTCAGAAAGCGACCCACGACGTTGGAGGTCGAATCTCCTGGACACTGCGACCCGTGATCTCGATCAAGCAGGAAAACTGGGAGAAGAAACGTTCTGCAATGAAGGACACGTGCAACCAGTGTCACGCCAAAGAAAGCACCGAGAACTTTTACGTCCAGTTCGATGAAGCGGTGAATCTCTGGAACGAGAAATTCGCGAAGCCAGCAAAGAAGATTATGGACCACTTCTGGGACACAGGCAAGCTGACCAAGGCCCCCTTCGACGAGAAGATCGAATGGACCTACTATGAGCTGTGGCACCACGAAGGCCGCCGAGCGCGCCATGGAGCCTCCATGCAGGGACCGGACTTCACGCAGTGGCACGGGTTCTACGAGGTGGCCAAACATTTTTACACAGATTTCATCCCCCAATGTGAAGAGATTGAAAAGGGCGTGACCAAAGAGACTCTCACCTCGGACTACCATCAGTGGACCCAGGGGATGACGGAGGAACAGAAGAAGAAGATCCTGGACTTCTATAAACAGAGATACGGTCAATGAGGTAGCTGGTTCACTTGCCCGACTTCGATATCATCATCTGCGGTGGAGGACCCGCTGGGATTGCTGCCGGAATCACTGCCGGGAGGCGTGGCGCGAAGTGCTTGCTCATCGAGCGTTACGGATTCCTGGGTGGTATGTCTACCGCCGCCCTGGTGAATCCCTGGTTCACCTTCCACAACCAAAAGGGTGAGCAGATCGTCCGGGGCGTCGCGCAGGAGATCGTGGACCGACTCGTGGCACTCGGCGCCAGCCCGGGGCATCTGCGCGATACCGTCGGCTTCGTCTACTCGTGCACTTCCTTCGATCCCGAAGTCTACAAGCGCGTCGCCGAGGAAATGCTGCGTGAAGCAGGCTGCCGCGTGCTTTACCATTCCCTGGTGCTGGGGGCTGAAGTTGCCGGGCCACATCTGCGCGAGATCGTGGTCGCATGCAAGTCGGAGCAGCGGAAGCTCCGCGCGAAGGTTTTCATCGACACAACCGGAGACGCGGACCTGTCAGCCTTTGCGGGTGTTCCCTTTCAGAAGGGACGAGAAACCGATGGCGCGATGCAGCCGATGACGATGAACTTTCGCGTGGGCGAAGTTGATCTCAAACCGGTCGCCGACTACATCCGGCAGAACCCAAAAGAATTCCATCATGAAACCCTCTTCGACCAACTCGAACCGTTGACGGGGGTCTCGGGGTTCTTTGCCCTTTGGCGCGACGCCAAGCTCGATATCCCTCGGGATCGACTCCTATTCTTCGCGGGAGCGCGACCGGGTGAGGTTAACGTCAACACCAGCCGTATCGTGGGAAAAGACGGCACCAACGCGGAAGACCTGACCGCAGCCGAGCAGGAAGGCCGCCGACAGGTAATGCTGATCGTCGGGTTCCTTCGAGAGAAGATTCCCGGTTTTGAGAACAGTTATCTGCTCGCCCTTCCGGCCCAAGTGGGTCTACGTGAGACACGTCGGATCGTTGGCGACTATATTCTGACCGGCGAAGACGTGATTCAAGGAGCCGCGTTCGAGGATACCATTGCCTTGAGCGATTATCCTGTCGACATCCATAGCCCGACGGGTGTCGGCTTGACACTTAGCGGCGCGGCTGAGCAGTATTACGGTATCCCCTACCGTTCTCTGCTACCCAGGAACGTTGATAATCTTCTCGTCGCCGGACGCTGCCTGTCTGCAACCCATGAAGGCCACGCCTCTGCTCGGCTGACTCCGACCTGCATGGCGATGGGGCAGGCAGTAGGGACAGCGGCGGCGATGTGCGTGGAGGGCAACCATCTCCCGCGAGGACTCAACGTATCGGAGTTGAGAGACGCACTGAGGACGCAGGGGGGCCGCGTGGAGTGAGGAGTTACGATGCCATTCGCACCCGTTTCGGGTAACTCTTCACCTGGACCTTGTTGGGAGGGAGTTGGACTCCCGACCTGCTAACCCGGCTCTGCTACGACAAGGCAATATGGGTCGGGAGTCCAACTCCCTCCCAACAGTTGCATAGCTGCAAGTTGTGGGTGGTTGCGTCGAGCGTCTGAAATGGAGCATTAAAATGAGGGGCATGGTTTTCTCGATTGCAGTTCTGTTGACACCTCTTCTGCAAAGGGGAGGCTCGGCAGTGAACCTTTACGTTTCCAACACTGGCAAAGACGTCTGGTCTGGCAGACTGGCTGCTCCAAACAGAGCCAAGACAGACGGACCCTTTGCCCACGTGGAGCGAGCCCGGGATGAGATTCGCAAGCTGAAGGCCGGCGGGCCGTTGAAGGAACCCGTGACGATTAGCGTCCGAGGCGGCTTCTACTCCTTCAGCAGGAGCTTCCTCCTCGAGGCTCAGGACTCGGGGACACCCGAAGCCCCGATCGTGTATCGAGCCTATCGGCGGGAGCAGGTCCGCCTCCTGGGCGGGGCCACGGTGCCCCCCGAAGCCTTCAAACCTCTTACCGACGACAACGCTCTTGCGAGGCTCGACCCCGCGGTCCGCTCCCGCGTGTTGCAGGCGGATTTGCGCGCTCTCGGGATATTCAACTTTGGTTCTATTCCGGTGAAGTACAACGGCGCCCCGCCGGTTCCGGAGTTGTTCTTCAACGACCAGCCCATGACGTTGGCGCGCTGGCCGAACGAAGGTTGGTCGACCATCGCAAAGATCATCGACACCGGTGCAATCCCCCGGACGGGCGAGAGCTCTGACCGACCGGGTATCTTCGAGTATTCAGGGGACCGTCCGGCGCGGTGGAACGTGGAGGCAGGCGTATGGCTCCTCGGCTATTGGTGTTTCGACTGGTACGCCGAAGCCATTCAGGTGAAGTCGATCGACCGGGAGAAGCGCCAGATTACCCTGGCAGCGCCCAGCGTCTACGGAGTCAAGCAGGGGAATCCCTCACCCCGGCGTTGGTGCGCTCGGAACGTGTTCGAGGAGCTCGACCAGCCGGGCGAGTACTACCTCGACCGCGCCGCCCGGCTTCTCTACTTCCTGCCGCCGGGTGACTCGAAGGGAGCGCGCATCGTTCTCTCCACCCTCAACGCTCCGGTCGTATCTTTACACCAGACCGCCAACCTCACTTTGCGGGGATTTGTCGTCGAGGCTTCTCTGGGGAATGGCATCGACATCAAAGGCGGCAGCGGAAATAGTCTCCTCGCCTGCGAGATCCGCAACACTCGCGAGCTGGGCGTCAACATTGAGGGAGGCGCGGGCCACCGTGTTGAAGCGTGCGACCTCCACGACACCGGCACCGGTGGCCTTGTCCTTTCCGGAGGAGACAGGAAGTCGCTCACCCCCGGAGGTCACGCGGCGATCAACAACCATATCTGGCGCTTTTCCCGGCATAAGCTGACTTACGCCAATGCGATTATCCTTCAAGGCGTCGGCAACCGGGCCGCTCACAACCTGATCCACGACGCGCCGCATCAGGCCATCGGCATCGATGGCAACGACCACGTCTTCGAATACAACGTGGTGCATCACATCTGCACCGAGACCGACGATTGCGGCGCCTACTACAAAGGGCGCAACCCGTCGTGTCGCGGCAACCTCGTTCGCTACAATTTCTGGCATAACATCGGGAGCCCCATGGGCCACGGCAACGCCGCCGTCTACTTCGATGACGGCGACGGTGGCGACACCGTCTTCGGCAACGTCTTCTTTCGCTGCGGCGAACCGGGAAGAGGCTCCTTTGGCACGGTGTTCTCACACGGGGGCCATGACAACCTTGCCGAGAACAACGTGTTTATCGAGTGCAAGCGGGCTCTCGGTTCCTCGCCTTGGAACGACCAGCGTTGGAGGGAAGCCGTCGCCGGAGGAATGGATTGCTTCTGGACCGACAAGCTGCTCAAGGAAGTGGACATCACCAAGCCGCCTTACACGACGCACTACCCCGAGTTGATCGGATTCATGGACCCGCCGCGTGCCGGGAAGCGGGTTAACCGCGCGGAGCGCAACTTGATTGTAATGTGTTCCGACGTGTCGAGCGGCAACTGGCAGGTCAGACCGGAAGAAGACTGGGTGACGGACAGGGACCCCGGTTTCGTCAACGCGGCGAAAGGGGATTTTCGCCTTCGTCCGGACTCTGCGGTGTTCAAGCGATTGCCGGGGTTCAAAGCGATCCCGTTTGAGAAGATCGGTCTCTACCGAGATGAACTGCGGCCTGCACCGCCCGTGGAAGCCTGGACCTACGGCCCACCCAAGCCTCTTCCGCCACTGACGAAGATTCAGGCCGCGGCGCCCCGGCCTCGGACCGGTCCGCCGCCCGTTTTCAGGGTCACGCGAGCCGTCAGCCCAATCACCATCGACGGTCTCATCAACCCGACTGAGTGGAACGGCGCAGACCCAGCAAGGGCGATGCCCCTCGCCCGGGACGTGAACGGCGGTCAAGCGTCGCGACAGAGCCAAGCCTGGCTTGCCTACGACAACGAAGCGTTCTACCTCGCTGTCGATAACGCGGTGCGTCCCGAGACAAAGCTCGATGGTAACCAGTGGGGCTCGGACGACGCGGTAGAGGTCAGCCTTAGAGCCGTCCGCAAGAGCAAAGCAAATCCGATCGCGGTGGTTCGCGGGTACGGCAACGGCTTCCTCCAGTTCG
This sequence comes from Armatimonadota bacterium, assembly GCA_016199605.1. Taxonomy (GTDB): domain Bacteria; phylum Armatimonadota; class Abditibacteriia; order CG2-30-59-28; family CG2-30-59-28; genus JACQGJ01. Next base: position 6,453 of record JACQGJ010000426.1, read on the forward strand.
GAACGACCCCAAACGGCGATGAGGAGCCGAAGACCATGGACCCCGGTGGTATCGCTTTCAAGGCACACGTCCCCGAACCAGGCCGCTGGATTGCCGAATTCCGCATTCCTTTCCGCGTAGTCGACGTTTACGCGGCGACCGACACCCGAATCGCCTTCAACCTGACGGTCCGCAAGACGCGAGACGATCTTTGGCTGATGTGGGAAGGCACCCGCGGTCATTCCTATGACGTAACTCAGTCGGGGTTCATTGAGTTGGCTCGGTGACGCGAAGGATCGCCCCGTTCGCCCAGGAGTTGCACTCCTGGGCGCGACTATGACACGGCAGTTCTACTGCCCCTAACGCGGTGAAGGGCGAGTCAAACTCGCGACTCATAGTTCCGTCCAGGAGTATAACTCCAGGACGAACACCTCCGAAATTGCCGCAAAGCTGCGCGCATTGCCCTCCTATCTGATATAATTTCTGGCGATATTGAGGATTGGCCCTCTGTTTTTCGCCGCATCCCCCCTTTGCACCAACGGGGTCGCAGTGACATCATCTTCAGGAATCGCAAGGAGAATTTCGCATTGTCAGAACAGGTAGTGGACACAGAGAAAACTCAGCAACACAGGGCGGAGGCCTTTCATCCCTCGGATGAGGCTTGGCATGCGATTGCGAGTTTTGAGCTGCCAAAGATTGCGATGCGCAGCATGGAGCACGGGAGCCATCCGGGGCGGTTCCTCAACGATTTCCGCAAGCAGTTCTCTGGAAGCCCGGTTGTCTACTCCACCATCTTGGGTTACGGTCCTCCCGGGCGGATTTTCGCGGAACTGCTGTCGCTGTTTATCTTCGAACGGTTGATCTTCGGGAGTTACTATGCCAACGTCGAGAAGCCGTTCATTCACTTCCCCGGAAAGCCCGAGGACGAGCCGAAGGATTTCTTGCCGGGCGCGGTGCAATTAGAGAAACTGCTCCCCTGCATCGAGTTCCTCGCGCAGGAGATTAGCCGGTTCTTCCGGCACATCAATCACTCCTACGAACAGGCTTCCGTGTGGTTCGACGGTCTCGGCGAGATTGAGCGACGCGTTCAGACTCTGGTCCAGCAAAGCCCCCTGTTTGAGATTCCCACGAAAGTATTCGACGACACCGCCCTCATCAAGTACCAGCCCGAGGATGTCATCCTCGAGTTTCGCCAGCTTGAGCGCTTCACTAAGATTTTGCTCTACGCCGTCAGGGAAGAGAGCCTTCCCGAAAGCGACAAGACTCAACTCCTGGCGCAAGTCCTGTCCGTCTTGACCGCCTACCATCGGGCGCTCGACAAACAATGGGGCGACATTCTCTACCAGAATCGCACCACCGGGGTGCGTCAGGACATGCGACCGAGGGCGGCGGAATACGTTTACTCTTGCGTGACCCTCGTGCATTCGGAGATTTCGGCCCTGCTGTCGGGCGATCCTCCACCGGCGATACCGGAAAACCCGGAAGAACCGGCTGTGGGTCAGACAATGGACATCGACCTGTTTCGTGAAATGGTCATGTACTCAGTTGACGCGGAGGCCTTCATCGCCAGTAAGCTGCTCGCCCACGAGATCGCCGAGGATCGCGTGCAGTTCGCTCAAGGGATCACTCTGAAAAGCGAGTTAAACCTGACCGAGATCGTCAGGTCCCTCTCCGACCAGATCAAGCCGGAAGGTGAGGAGCGGATCGATATCATCGTCCCACAGAATGTCGATCTTTTCCTGGCGGGCAATGAACGTCGCGTCCGGGGGTTGTTTACGAACCTGGTCACGAACAGTTTCCAGTTTGGGAAACACATTCGGATACGTCTGGAGTATGACCCGGTGAGAGAGCGAGCCACCGTGCGCCTGTCAGACAACGGGAGGGGAGTACATCCGGACCTGTTGACCTGGGATCAGGAGTCGCGACGGGTTACCATCTTCAAGCTTGGCCAAACCCGTCGACGCGCGGATTTGGGGGCCCAGGCTGGAGGCACTGGCGTCGGCACAACCGAGAGCTTTTGGGATGCCGAGATGCACGGCGGCAACCTGGCTCTGGAAGAAACAGTCCGCGCACCCAACCCAGCCCAGGGAACCACTTTCATGGCTGAGCTTCCCGCAGAGGCGCGAGCCCTTTGGAGGCGATTCAGTCTCCATGATTTCGTTCGGGAGATTCGAGGCGACTACACGGAGGAAGTAATCGAGGCCGCAGAAAGATCGTTGGGATCCCTGAAAGGACGCGCGCGACGCCTGCTGGAGGAGAGAGGTCTTATCCTGCGGGAAACCGGGGATTTGCTGAATCGCGATCATCTTGAGTATATCGACGCCGTCGTCGTGACGCGTTCCCTTTTCGCTCACGCTGCCTCGATGGTCACAACGATTCTCGCACACTACCTCCTTCCGATGGAGCTCGACCGCATTGATCCCCGCATTTTCGCCTTTCCCAGCGCGGCAGCCCGCCGGAGCGTAGTATTGCTCCGACTCATGGCTCGCGTTGGCAACATGGAGACGCGGCGACGAGAACGATTGCTAAAAGCTATAGAGGCAAGCGAAAGGTCAGTGGACCAGGCCTCCGCAAACCTGATTCCGTTGACACCCATGCTGCGCTCCTCCCTGGACCGCGATTTGTCCGGGAGAGAACACCTTGCACTTTCCCATGCAATCGAGGAGCAGAAACGGACTTACCTCGCAACCGAGGGACTCGACCACATCTACCGAGAGGTGCAACGACTCTCCAATCGCGTCCGCGGCGTCTTTGTGCGGCGACCGACGGGAGTCCGGTTGCAGCGACTGTTGGAAAGGAAGGCCGTGGCTCTGGTGGAGGCGATCCAGGTGCTGCTTCGCGAGGAAAGCGGCGGCGGTCCGGTGGACGGAAAGCAAGCACAGCTTGAGAGAGAGCATCTACTCGATTTTGTACGGCGGGCCCTGGTCCAACCCGTCGGGGAGCGAATGGGAGACTTCCCGGTCGATTGGCGTTCGCTGATCGTCTACCTCGCGGAGCATGGCGTCCTTGCCCGAGTCCTCGAACGGCTGCCGCAGAACGAAATCCGGCAATGGCTGGAGGAGATGGACCATACGCTTCCTTTGGCGGCAGCGTTTCTCGACCCCCAGCTTTACGAAGACGATTACGAGCGCGCCATCGATGACCCGGCGACGCCGGTTCACACTCGCCTGATGCTGAAGAGCGACCTTCCGCAGGTTGCCATGCTGACCGACGCAGAGCGTGTGAGGGAGGTGCATCAGTTCCTGACAGGCCGGGGCGTGCAGCCCAAACCGCGAGGCTTGGATTACATCCGTCCGGTGCTGAAACGAATCATCGAAATCACACGGGCGGAGGTGCAGGAGGGGACCGATTCCCTTCTCGACAAGGTGCTCACCACGGAGCCTACGACTCAACCGCGCCGCTGGGAGGAGTGGCTGACCTACCTCGTGAAGCTGCAGCCAGCGGCCGCGCTGTCGCAGATCTCCCTGATGAACGACGAAGACCTGAGGCGGCTGCGGGCAGTAGTTGAGACGGCTTTGGTCGTGGGACCTCTCCTAATCGAAAGCGGACTCTTCGATAACATTCTCGAGAATTACGGATGGTGGCAGGAGAGCACCCAGCTCCCTCCCGATCGTTTCGACAACCTTATCGCCCAGGTCACACAAATGCACGCGCAGACGACCCAGGCGCTGATGGAGGACATCCTGTTGTCCGCCCTCAAGGCGGCCACACTGTGGGGATCTCGGGGCGCCGCGGATCCCGAGCTTGCTCAGCCATCGGTGAACAGCGAAGCGCTTCTTTCTTCCCTGCGGTCGGCGGGTGCGGCTGCCTGGTCGGAGCACTTGCCCGCCCCGATTCGGGAAGCTTTGCAGGAATCAACCGAGACGCTTTCCTGAGGGTCGGCGGGTCGCTGGGAGGCCAGGCAATGTCCGCGCGTCAAGTTACCAGTGGAGGTGATCAAGATGACGACCGTCAAAGAAATCCTGGAAAGGAAAGGCTCTTTCGTGGCCTCCATCTGCAAAGGCAGCACCGTCCTTGAGGCTGCCCAGGAGATGAACGCCCGGCGAATCGGAGCGCTGGTGGTCACGGAAGGCGACAAGGTGGTAGGCATCTTTACGGAGCGGGATATTCTCACGAAAGTTGTCGCCGGGCAACTTACCCCGGACCGGACGACCGTGGGTGAGGTCATGACCTCGCCGGTCGCCTGTTGCTGCCGCGACACAACGCTGGAGGAATGCCGCACCGTCATGACCGACAAAAGGATTCGTCACCTTCCCGTCGTCGAAGACGATCGCTTGCTCGGGATCATCACGAGCGGGGACGTGCTCGCCCGCGAGGCCATCGAACAGCGGGAGACCATCAAGTATTACCACCAGTACATCTACGGGCCGTACCAGTAAGTGTGCATTTTCCATTATGATGTCACTCCCCTCATGCCCTCATCCTTCGATTACGGCTGCGTGATGAATCCCTCCGTGCTGGTCGCGGATTCGCCGGTGGTGAGATGGACGACGATACGGAACGGCCAGGCTTGGCCGCCCATGAGCATTTGTCCGGTCCAGTC
>JACQGJ010000433.1 GCA_016199605.1 Armatimonadota bacterium
AAGTGCTATAAGGACCACCGTCTGAGGAAAGGAGAACGCCATGCAAGCCATCCGATACGCCACCGAGGTCAAAGCCCGGGGCAACGTGGTACTCCCACGCGTTCCCGCAAGACCGGGCACCCCCGTGGAAGTGATCGTGCTGATCCCCAATCCTGAAAACGAACCTCACGATCTCGTGACTGCTGCGGCCAGCAGCCTCGCCTTCTGGGACAATCCCGTGGACGACGAGGTCTGGAATGACGCCTAAGCAACGCGACATCGTGCTGGGTCGGTAAACCCCACCGCCAGAGAATGCAACAGGGCACGGAGCTACTTTTCTCCTTGGACGCAACGGAAACCACCGTTGTCCATCCTTGCGGTAGGGATGAAGTGACTGCGATAACAACAGCGGAAGAGGTCAACGTTGGTGCAACCCAACGCTCCGCCCCGCAGGACGCGGCCCCCACCGGACGCAGGTCCTATGGGATTACGTCGCGGCGATTTTCTATAGTATCTCTCATCGTGTCTATCCGCCGACCACTCCCACACATTGCCTGCCATGTCGTAGACACCATAGGGGCTGATGCCCCCTGGGTAGCTGCCGATGGGCTTTGGGCGGTTCGGGTTTTCCCTCGCTAACGAGTTCGCGCACTTGGTCTCATCCCACTTGTTACCCCAGGGGTATCTCCTCCCATCGGTTCCTCTTGCGGCCTTCTCCCACTGGGCTTCGGTCGGCAGTCGCGCTCTCGCCCACTTCGCGTAAGCCGTGGCATCGTTCCAACTCACCTTGACGATGGGATGAATGTCCTTCCAGTCCCAAAAGTGCTTCATCGGCATCACCTTATGAGTCGCTTTGCAGAACTTGCGATACTGGCCAACACTAACCTCGTACTTGTAGATCCAATAGCCGTCGAGATACACGCGATGTTGCGGCTCTTGATCAGCAAAGAATCCTCTGGGAAAGCCCTTGTTTGCGCGGGACATAGCGGCCATGTCCTTTTCCGTGCTCCCCATGAGGAACTCTCCTGCCGGAATCCACACCATCTCCGCGCCGTCAATGGGGTTGATCTTAGTCTTGGTCTTGGTTTGTCCCTGTACGGCAAGGGGGAGCAGCGCGACGAGGAACAGACAGGCGAACGGGACTGACCAGGATCGGCGCTGTGTCCGATCCCTGCTTCCCGTAGCGAAGGCGGCGATGACAAGTTGCATATCAGACCCTCCATCACCAATTCAGTGAGATGAGAAACCGATACGCATGGTGCAACTGCTGGCCAGGGATCGTAACCATGTAACCTCGATCCGTCAAGATCTGATCCAGGTGTGTCATAGCGACTTGCGGAAATCAGGTCATTCGCATTAAGATACCAGCCCGGCATCAATGCCGAGGCAACGTGTCTACGGAGAGTGTTCCCATGTCCGCCAAAGCAGTGATGGTTCAAGGCACAGCTTCGCACGTCGGCAAGAGCGTGCTCACCGCCGCTCTGTGCCGCATCTTCCAGCAGGACGGCTACCGCGTCGCTCCGTTCAAGTCGCAGAACATGGCGCTGAACTCGTTCGTCACCCACGAAGGCGGGGAGATGGGGCGGGCGCAGGTGTTCCAGGCGAAGGCATGCAAGATCCCGCCGACGATTGATATGAACCCCATCCTTCTCAAGCCGACCAGCGATGTCGGAGCGCAGGTCGTCGTCCGGGGGAAACCGATTGGCAACATGGTCGCCGAGGAATATCACCGCCGCAAGCCGGAGTTGATGGGCATCGTGCGGGAATCCTACAACCGCCTCGCTGCCGCCAGCGACATCGTGGTGATCGAAGGCGCCGGATCGCCCGCGGAGGTCAACCTCCGGGACAGGGACATCGTGAACATGCCGGTTGCTGAGATGGCGCAGGCGGCGGTGCTGCTGGTGGCGAACATTGATATCGGAGGCGTCTTCGCCCAGATCATCGGGACGCTCGACCTGCTCAGGGACTGGGAAAGGGCGCTTGTCAAAGGGATCATCATCAACAAGTTTCGCGGCGACCTGTCGCTGTTCCTGGACGGTGTCGAGTTCATCGAGCAGCGAACGGGCGTTCCGGTTCTCGGAGTCGTGCCCTACTTCACCGATATCCCCGTGGAAGAGGAAGACTCCCTCGCCCCGGAACGCGCCGAAAGACGCCGCAGGCGGGCAGGGGAGGACCAGATAGACATTGCGGTGGTCTTCCTGCCGCACGTCTCCAACTTCACCGACTTCGACGCCCTGGAGCGGGAGCCTGATGTCGTCGTGCGCTACGTGCGAACCGCCGACGAATTGGATGGAGCCGACTGCATCATCCTGCCCGGAAGCAAGAGCACCATCGGCGACCTGCTGAAGATACGCGAAGTCGGAATCGAGAGACGCATCAAAACCCTCGCAGACGACGGCACGCCGGTGGTGGGTATCTGCGGGGGATATCAGATGCTGGGAACGCGCATCTTCGACCCGCTGCGCACGGAATCCGAATTGACGGAAGTCGCGGGGATGGGGCTTCTCAACGTGGAGACCAGGTTTGCCGAGGAAAAGACGACGGCCCAGACGAAAGCGCGGGCGATCGCGGGTGTCGAGTTCGTCGGCGGCGTGCCGGACACATTCTTCGACGGCTATGAGATTCATGCAGGTGTGACGACACGAGGCGAGGGCAGCCAACCGATTCTCGAAATCACCGAGCGGCAGGGCTGCGCCATCAGTGAACCGGACGGCGCCGTTTCCGGCGATGGCCACATCTGGGGATGCTACCTGCACGGCATGTTCGACAGTCGCGTATTCCGCCGCCAGTTCGTGAACGACCTCAGACGACGCAAGGGACTCGCTCCGCTGGAAGTTGCGGACGAGCCGGAGGTGGACCCGCTGGATGAGCTGGCAAAGCGAGTTCGTGAGAATCTGAACATGCCGCTGCTGTATCAGTGTGCGGGACTCTCACGATAAGAGCCATTACACTCGTTAAGGTCGAAAACACGCCCTCTTCTGTTGTGAGACAGTTGAACTCCTGCCCACAGGGCAGGCGTTCAACTGTCTCACAACAAGGCCCAGGTGAACAGTTACGGGGATTCTCTTCTTTAGCGAGTATACTTCTTCCCCAGCATCCGCAGATACATTCCCACGCCGATGGATGTCACCGCCGCAACATAGAGCAACCGGTTCACCTTTCCCCGGTAGTGCTTCCGGTAGAACCGCAGCATCGCCCGGTGCGATTCCGCGATCATCTCCCGTCGCACCTGGCGCGTGCTTTGCCCGCCGTGATGGATGACGACCGCGTCCGGCAGGAAGTAGATCTTCCATCCAGCCTGCTTGAGCCGGTAGCAAAGGTCCACATCGTTGAAGAAGATGGGGAACTGCTCGTCCATCATACCGACCTGCTCGAGGGCCTTCCGTCGAAGCATGAGACACGACGCCATCGGCTGGTCCACTTCGCGCACGTCGTCATAGTTCCACCATCCCATGCGATACTTGCCGAAGGTCCGGTGCCGGGGGAAGAGGCGACTCAACTGTAAGGCTTCGTAGAGGGCAACGTCCGGGCTGGGGAAGGTGCGGACGGATTGCTGTACTTGACCATCGGGATGCACGAGCTTGCAGCCAACCGCGCCAACGTCGGGGTGGGATTCCATGAACTCCAGCATGAGTGACAGCGCGCCGTCTGTGACCTCCGTGTCGGGATTCAGGAGAAGGCAGTAATCGCCGCTGGCGCTCTGTGCGGCCTGGTTGTTGCCGCAGGCATACCCGACGTTCTCGTCATTCGCGACAAGTTCCACCCACGGATACTTCTCTCTGACCATCTCCGCACTGGCGTCGTGCGAAGCGTTGTCCACGACGATGATCTCGGATTCCCTGCCGACCGGATCACTGCGCAGAGATGCGAGGCAGGCATCGAGGAGATAACGGGTGTTCCAGTTTACGATGAGGATGGATAAGGAAGGGGTCATCACTGGTCCTGTAGGCGTGAGTTTAGCACTCCCGCCAAGCTTCTTCAAGCACTGTCGCCGTTACCATTGTCAAAGCGGAGCACCTATATTATCATTGCTGCTGCCATGCCGTCTCCCATTTTCGATCTCCACGAAATCCGTCGGCGAGTTCTGGCTGGACAGTATGAACTCAAACTGCACGCCCAGAAGCGAATAGCAGCCAGAAAGATTACCCTCAAGGAGGTCGAGACGGTGTTGCTCAACGGCGATATTATCGAGGAGTACCCCGATGCCTCTCCGCTGCCCAAATGCCTGATGATGGGTTACGTCAGGGGCGGCGTGCCGCTCTATGTGAGTGTGGCCATCGGAAACGCCAGATTGTTCATAGTCACCGTTCACTGGTTCGACCCAGACAAGTGGATTGACCATCGGACGCGACGGAGGTGAGTTAGATGTTTGATGAGTTGACTGACAGTGAATGCGCGGAATGTGGAGGAGTCACGCAGCCACAGCGAATGAGCCTTGACGAATGGTGGGGGGACGCACTGTTTCTTTTCGAGAATGTTCCCGTGCGCGCCTGCCGTGACTGTGGTGAGGTTTACGTCTCCTCCGAAGTGGCAAAGCAACTTGAGACGGAGATGCGCACGAAGAGCCACTGCACCCGGCGAGTCAGCATTCCGGTAGTGGCCTACGAGGAGATGGCAGCGTAGGGAATGGCGCTCACCTGCTCCCCACCCGTCCTATCTTCACATTATCCACGTAGAACACCGCCTTGTCCGTCGCGGTGCTGACGAAGCCTAACCAATGCAATTCGTGGAAGTTCTCTCAGGTATAGGCAAGGTTCCTTCCCGCAGGTACACATCGGATCGTGGGTTGCCGGTGCTTGAATTTCCCCGCGCTTCACACGCCGCACGGTCGGCAGCGTCTTCGCGAGCTGTTCCTTGGGGTGAGAGCTTGGGATCGGAAGCTTACTGAGTTCTTAAGACCTTCCAGACCTCAGAGGTTCGTTCGTCCACGTAGACGAGTAATCCTCCACCGCGCCGCTTAACGTAGTCATGTGCGCCATAGTGGATACGCAGCAAATCCGGGATGTCGCCGTTCTCTTCCCGGACAATGGAAATGCGGCTGTGTAGTGGCTCAACGCCGTGGTCACGCGCCGCTGCATTTGCAGCCGCCAAAGCCCCCGTGAGCGCGTCAGTTTGTCGTGTGACAGTGATACTGTCAGCCATAGGAATTCATTCCTTCCGCATGGATCCAAGTGTCTGGTCAGTCAAGCCGATGACGGTCACCTGGCCCTTTGTGTCTATCTTGAACACTCTTTCCCGAGAAATCACAAACTCTCCTTCAAAATGCCGGTGTCTCAAATCGGGATCGCTTCGCACCGCCTCGACATCATCCTCGGTTGGCTCCTGCTTGAAAGGGGACTCAGTGTTTGGGTGGGTATGAAATGTCGCGATAACCAGTTTGCCGCTCCTTCTGCCGCCTGGAGATGCAGGCACTCCAATGGAGGCTTGCAGTCCCCTCGGCCATCTCTCAACGCTCAGGATGCCGGTCGAATCCATCAACACGAAGCCACCTTCCTCGTGGGCATCGGGATCACCAGGCTTGGAGTCCAGCCACGCCTGCCACAGTTCTCTTTTCACACGATGGACGTCAAGGATAGATGACACGGATCGAGTTCGTTCCTCCGCGGCAGATTATATCGTGCTGTTCGCGGTTCAGCAACCGCGAATGCTCCCCTCACTACTTGACCTGTCCTATCT
>JACQGJ010000455.1 GCA_016199605.1 Armatimonadota bacterium
CAGTTGGGGCTGGAGTTCTTTTCTTCGACGTGGACCCGGGGGGAATGCCGAATGCCGAATGCCGAAGTCCGACCGCCAACGGCGAAACCGCCAACACCTGGGAATACTGCCGGCAATGGATCGACCGCGGGGAAAGGATGAAGGCAGAAGGATGAATGATGAAGTCCGAACGCTAACGGCGAAACTGCCAACTCCTGGGAATACTGCCGGCAATGGATCGACCGCGTGGAGCCGTTCTTCGTCTGTATCCTCGGCCAGCGCTACGGCTGGACGCGGCTCCCTCCACTGCCGCGTCTGGTCGGAGGTGGCACCCTCCGTCCTCGGCACCGAGTTGTCCTGCCCCAACTGCGGGAGGCCCGTCCACCTCAACACCTTCGTGGTCGAGGCCGACTGGCGACCCATCGCAGCGGCGTGGGCGCAGGAAAAGTGATCAGGAGCTTTCGCTGATGGCAAGAAGGACAATCTGCATTGGTGCCTTTCTGGCGATAGTCCTCCTTGCGGGATATCGTTACAGGTCTTCATTACCCATGAAAGGAATCCAGCGCATGTGGAGTCGCACGGTCCACCGTTCCTATCACTGGCAGCATTTCGACCGGAAGGATTACGACTGCACTGTTGACGTGTCGGCGCAGACGATCCAGGCGGCACAAGGCGAGCTGGGACTTCCGAAGGATCAGAGGCAGTTGGTGATCCCCGGCTACAAGTTCGAGGCGAAGTATGGCACCCCGGAAGAGAAGGCGCAGGTGCAGCAGCAGATGGAGGAGGCAAAGCGGCAATGGGAGGAGAACGCTGCGAGGTTGCGGCAGGAGCATGAGGCGAACATCCAACGCAGCGGCTTCGTTCGGCAGGGAGAGGCGCTCCTGCCCAACTTCCCGCGACTGCGCCAACTCAATGCTCCCCGCGTCCAGAAGCTGGCGCAACAACTGAACACCCTCGCGCAGAAGAGCAAGCTGGGCGAGCGGGGCACGGCGGAACTGATGCTCTCCTTCGTGCAGGAGATCAAGTACCGAGTGCCGCCAAAAGAGCGCAGAGGCCTCTACACGGGAGGTCTGCTGACTCCGGTGGAGGTGCTGGCGGAGGGCTATGGCGACTGCGACAGCAAGTCCCTGCTCTTGGCAACGCTTCTCAGCGCCGGCACACCGTTGAAGGTGGTTTTACTCACGGGTTGCGAGCACATGATCGTCGGGATGGAAGGGAACCCCCGCGCTGGTGAGAACGCGGTCACCTTCCAGGGTCGGACGTATCTGCTGTGTGAAGCTTCTTCGGGAGTGTGGGAACCCGGGCACGTGGACAAGAAGATTCTGGACGAGCTGCGGACGCGAAAGTACAAAGTCATTGTTCTTGATGCTGCAACCGCAGATGAACGCGGATAGAGTCGCCGGATGGATGGTTGCCGCGGTTTTCAGTAAACGTTCAGCGTATGTAGGCAAAGGGGTAAGGGGATGAGGGGGATAGGGAGACGAGGGCCCTGTTGTGAGACAGTTGCACTGTCGAACGTCTCAAGGCCGGTGGGTTCGACTCCTGCCCTGTGGGCAGGCGTGCAACTGTCTCACAACAGAAAAGTGGGTTGCCAACCTTAACGAGTATTTCACCGATCCCCGATTCCGAATCCAGGAATCACAGGGCGAGAATCTCCGATTCCCTTTCCTCCACCGGAACCGCGGAATCGAGGGCCCCGTACCTCCGCAAGGAGGGCCAGAGAAGGGCCGCGCTCGCGACAACGAAGATGGTTCCGAGTCCACCCACGACAACGGAAGTCACCGGCCCCCACCACGCAGCCGTCAGCCCTGACTCAAAACCCCCGAGTTCATTGGACGCCCCGATGAAGACGCTGTTGACAGCCGATACGCGGCCCCGCATGCGGTCAGGTGTCAGCAGTTGCACCAGCGTATGACGAACCACCACGCTCACGTTGTCCAACGCTCCCGTCAGGAACAACATCAACATCGACAGCCAGAACGACTTCGAAAGACCGAAGACGATGGTTGCAGCGCCGAATCCCGTGACTGCCACGAGCAAGGAACGCCCGGCGTTTCGCATCGGCGGCCGGTGGGTGAGGATCATTGCCATAATCAAAGCGCCAATCGCCGGAGCGGCGCGCAGCCAGCCATAGCCGGTGGCGCCGGCTTTCAGGATGTCCTTCGCGAAGATCGGCAACAGGAAGGTCGCGCCACCGAGCAAGACCGCAAAGAGATCAAGGGTGAGGGTTGCTAAGATGATCTTGGTTCTCCAGACGTACTGGAGGCCCGCAATCAGGCTGGCGAAGGAGACCTCGCTGCGACTTCCAGCCGGGCCACGGACACGGAGAGACAAAACGAACGCGAGATAGACCAGCGTGAGAAGGGCATCCAACAGGTAAGCGAGGGGAAGGCTGAACGCGACGACCAGTCCACCCAGAGCGGGACCAACCATTGAGGCTACCTGGAACAGACTGCTGTTCCAAGTGGTGGCATTGCTCAAGACCTCCGGTGGCACGAACTGAGGGACCAGCGCCTGGCGCGCGGGGCGACCGAGAGTCAACGCTACGCTGCTGACAAAAAGTAAAGCATACATCCCCTGGATCGGAAGTTGGTAGAACGAATAGGCCGCAAGACCCAGCGAGCACGCCATGGACATCACCAGGCTGATCCCGATCACTTTGCGGCGGTCCATCGAATCGGCCAATTGTCCGGCAGGCAGAGCCAGGAGGAAAACCGGGATCGCCTGCACCGCGCCGACGTACCCGAGCGAGATCGCCGTTCCAGTGCGGTGGTAGATGTCCCAGCCGACCGCGACGCCCTGGATTTGCTGGCCGATAATTCCGAAGAGCCAGCCCATGCAGTAGTAACGAAAGTCACGGACGCGCAAGGCGGCGTAAGGGTCGTGGTCGGCAGGTGGAACGCCGGTGAGGGATTCGAGGCCTTCGACTGAAGGTTCTCTCCCAGCGGGGCTTTCTGGCGCTTCAGGTATGGGTCTGGGCGGATTACGCGGCGAGGTCATACACAGGGACCTGAATCGTGGTGTCAGGCGCGGGCATCTCCTGGGCGATCTGCAAAAGACGGTGAGTCGTGGCAGGGGCAAACAGCGTGTCCCCACACTGATTGCACACCTCGGCGGGAACATGCGGACTCACGAGTCCGTGTTGAAAGGCGATCAATCCCTCTCGCTGATTCCGCAGGTCTACGCTCACCCGTCTCTTGTCATATCGACCTCCGCAGAGGGCGCATCGGTTTTCAGGCATCTTCGTTCACCTTCCCAACTCGGTTCTTCAATGCTTCGCGAGGTCTGGGTCGAGTCTCAACTGAACCCCTCCACTTTCGGTGGCAAGCCTATCTCCGTTGCTCCCTCACGATTGCGCAACCATGCGCCCGATGGTCTGTCCGCCTGTTCACCTGCTCACGCCTGCACCCGCTTGTCCCATCGTCCTATGTCCATCTCGCGCCCCGCCGCATACACCGCGCCATGAGCGAAGTGGAAGAATTTGGTGACCCGGTAGATCAGCCCGAAGCCGAGGTTGATGAAGGCGTAAGTGGGACCAGCAAGGAGACCGTTGAGGAGAAGGTGAGAGAACATACAGTTTGGGCTGTTAGCAGCTCCGCAATATCGGATGCGCGAGCAGGGCGGACCGCTCGTGCCTCTACGCCATCTCGTACATGGGAGCCACGAACTGGCGTGTGGACGCCATCTCGCCACGCAGCGCGCCCTCGACGGCTCTCGCAGATTCCAGGGGCATCGACTCCTGGCCACACTCCCAACACACATTCATCAGCAGGTTGACCATTACCAGCGGTTGACCCTCACCATCATGCACCAATCGCTCCACTCTCAACTGCTTCATGGGTTCTCCACATCCATTCGGGCATTGCATGTCCTTACCTCCTGTTCGCTGTGATGATGAACGCAGGCCGGCAGTCCTTCACGGTCACCGTCACGCGCCGCTTCGAAATCGTGTACTTCGTGAACTTCCCCAGAGACCTCTCATCGAACTCCTGTTTACTCACCGAACCTGTGAGTATCGTATCTGTCACTTGGTCGATGGACATGCCGTTCTGATACATCCGTTCGACGAGATGAGGACCAAAGGTGATCCTCCCCGAGAGAACGTCTTCTCGTATCTTGTCCACCGGCATGTCTTTCCACTCCTGACCGCGAGAGCCACGACAGTCCCTCCGCTCGCCCCATTCTAACCGAAAGCCCCCTCGGACGGCAATGGAGACAAACTCACGAATACATCGAACGATGTCAATGCCCGTTGGTCTCCTCAGGACGTTTAATCAACTCCATCGACCGCTCATAGTCGAGCCGTACGCGTTCTTTCTTAGTCCCGGTGTCGATGTGGTCCCACGGAAACATGAAATCTGCCGGTCGTCCGCCGTGGATCAGGTTGTCCCAGTCCACGCCACATTCCTCAGCCGCCGCTCGCCAGGACTGGAAATCGCCACCCAACTCAAACGCCCGGTAGAGGACCTTCCCGATGGAACGATCCCCGATCGAAAGGAGAGTCTGCACCTGATTCCAGCGAAGGCTGCTGATGCGCACCTCCGTATGACGATCGCTCCGGAACATCGCGTTGAGGACGCCGACTTTACGGCGCAGAGACTCGGGTCGATCCATGCCGGCCCACTGCATCGGCGTCCACGGCTTGGGGACGAAGGGATTGATGGTGGCTGCAACCTGCTCAAGATCGGGGCACGCTTTCAATATGGACCGAATGAAAGGCTGGTAGGCCTCGATGTCTTCCTCCCGCTCGCCGGGCAAACCGATCATGAAGTAGAGCTTCACGTGCCGGAACCCCTTGCGTCCCGCTCGGGCCACGGAGTCGATTATCTGGTCGTTGGGAATCTTCTTGGCGACAACCCCGCGCAGGTGATCCGTGGCCGCCTCCGGCGCTATTGTGATGCTCCGCTGTCCTCCCTGCCAGATCGCCTCCAGAAACTCATCGCTCAAACGATCCGAGCGAAGGGAGGGGAGCTGCAGCCGGAAACCCTCTCCCACTAATCTGCGACACAGCCCGGCGATATCGGGGAAATCTGAAACCGACGCGCCCACCAACCCGACGCGGTCCGCGTGTTGCCGGTTGGAACGCGCCGCTTCGCAGATGCGGTCCTGCAACGACATCTTCAGGGGGCGGGTCGAGTACGGGATGACGCAGAACTTGCACCGCCGCGGGCAACCTCGGGCGATCTCCACGAGATAGGCGTTGGCGAACTCAGTGTCCGGCGTGAAGACTGCCGTATCCGCCGGGTGAGCATTCACGTCCTCGACCGAGCGCCGGACGACGCGGTGTTCGTAGCCGGTGACAGACGGGACGTACAGTCCTTCGACCCGACTCAAGGCTTCGAGAACCTCGCGTCGTGTGGGACGCTCGCTTTGTCCTGACGAAAAGTGGAGGCGGTACAAGGAGTCGAGGATTTCGGGAACGACCGGTTCCCCGTCGCCAATCACGAAGGCGTCGATGAAGTCCGTCATCGGTTCGGGATTGTAGGAGGCGCACGGTCCACCCGCGATGATAATCGGATCGTCGTCCCGCCTGTCGTCGACGTGCAACCCAATGTGGGCGAGCTTCAGAATGCGCAGGACATTGATGTAGTCCTCCTCGAAGGTCAGTGAGAATCCGAGCAGGTGGAAATCCCGAACCTGTCGTTGGGATTCGATAGTGAACAGCGGCGTGTTGGTCCGCTCGAATTCCGGCAGGTCTTCGTCATCGGGCAGGAAGACTCGTTCGGCTACCGCGTGGGGATGCGCGTTGACGTGGTGATAGACCGCCTGAATGCCGAGGTTCGACATCCCGACGAAGTAGGTGTTGGGGTAGGAGATGGCAAACTGAATCCGCCCTTCCGGGCTTTTCAAAGCTGGCCCGTACTCAGCAGAGCGGCGCTCCTGGGTTCTCCGAATCAGACGATAAGACACAGACACTCCGGTGAAAATGTCATTGCGAGGAACGGAGTGACGAAGCAATCCCCTTCGGGGAACGCGATGAACCTGGCGGATTGCTTCGACTCCGCCCTCCGGTCGGAGTCTCGCAATGACATGATGAATGCTATTTTGGTAGGAGGACGAATAGGGAATGAAGGGGCCCTCCGCCCCAGCACAGTATGATCTCGCTCATCCCTCTTCCTTCCCCCTCACCCTGCCCTCTCCCCCGCGGGGGAGAGGGCAGGGTGAGGGGGAAGGAAGAGGGATGAGCGAGATCATACTGTGCTGGGGCGGAGGGCC
>JACQGJ010000456.1 GCA_016199605.1 Armatimonadota bacterium
GCAAACAGCCACCCGCCGATTTGGTTCGCAAAGGCGAGATGGTTTTCCATGACGCGATAGGCACCTTCCAGCACTGGCACGGCTGCGGCACCTGCCACCCAAACAACGGTCGCGTGGATGGGCTGAATTGGGACTTGCTGAATGACGGCATGGGGAATCCGAAGAGCAACAAGTCACTGCTTTTGTCCTGGAAGACCCCTCCGATGATGTCCCGCGCGGTTCGCGAGACGTTCGAGGCCTGCGTGCGCGCGGGCTTCCGGTTCATTGAGTTCGCCGTGCCGCCAGAGGAAAACGTTCAGGCTACGATGGCTTACCTCCGGGACCTGAAACCCGAGTCGAGTCCGTATCTGGATCCCAATCGAAAGCTGACTCCCTCCGCCCAGCGCGGGAAGAAGCTCTTCGACGGCAAAGCCCAATGCGCCAAGTGCCACGCCGGGGCGTTGTTCACCGACAAGAAGCAATACGACGTCGGGACCAAAGCCAACGATGATACTGACGAGAATGGTATTTACGACACTCCGACTCTCATCGAGGGCTACCGCACCGGTCCCTACCTGCACGACGGCCGCGCCGTGACCATGAAGGAAGTCATGACCGAATGCAACAAGCAGGACAAGCACGGCAAGACGACGAAGCTGTCGAAGCAGGAGTTGGACGACCTGGTGATGTATGTCTTGTCGTTATAGCGGCTATCGGCCTGGAGGTCCAAGAACGTGAAGTATGGAGTCTGCTTTGTCCTCGTCGGTTTCGCTCTTCTTCTTGCGTGGTCTCTAAGGCTCACTGCCGACCCTTCCTACTACCTCCGCAAATCCACCTGGCACGACACGCTGCAGAGTTCGCGTGATGTTCTCGTGAAGCAGGAGGAGGACGAGGCGAAGCGTGAGGCGGCCTTGGGGAAACCCAGGGGTTTGCAGCTTGGCGACTGGTATTCCATCGGGCCCTTCACGAAGTCGGGCAAGCACGTTTTTGCCGAGGTCTTCCCGCCGGAGACGGAGATTGACCTGGGCAAGTCCTACGAGGACGGCAGGTTCAATTGGGTGAAACGGCCGGAATACAAGGATGGCACCGTCCACAACCTCCCCAGTGGCGACCACTCGGCGACCTATCTCTACCGAACGATCACCACTGGTGTTCCCACAACCCTCACCGGATATTTCGGAAGCGACGACGGACTTACTGTCTGGTTGAACGGGAAGAAGTTGATCTCCAACGACGTCCCGCGCGGTCCCGCACCGAATCAGGACACAGCGAAGTTGGAGTTGATTCCCGGTGAAAACAAGCTGCTCCTCAAGATCACCAACATCACCGGAGGCTACGGCTACTACTTCTCGACCAACCCCGGACCCGGACTTCGAGACGCGAAGGTCGAAACTCGCAACGGACTGTGGAATCTCGTGCAGCGGGATTTTCTCGACCCCGAGTCGCAGCTTCAAATGAAGTGGGAGGAGGAAGACCGTCTCTGGCTGGAAGACTGGATGCCCGCAGACCTGAAGGTACTGGCGAAGCGTTACGCGGCCGCGACGCGCTTCCCCGCCCTGTCTGAAGAGGCGAAGCGTTTGTCGGAGCGGGTGGACGAGGCTGCAGGTTTACAGGCCTTGCGGGAGGCGTATCACCGCTCTCGAAAAGCGGACGTCGCGATCGCGTGGCTGCGCGACTTCAAGGACTCTTCACTGCGTTTGGCCATCAAGGACCTGTCCGCAGCCTACGGTGCAAAGTATCCCAAAGGCAAGGAATACCTGGACCGACTCGACTCTCTGCTGCGTGTGCGGGACACGGCACTTGCGAAACTCGACACCGCCGAAGCCCTCCAACACGCGGCGAAGACAGCGGAGGGACTTCGCTCCCTCCAGCGCGACGCGCTGCTGGCGAACCCACTTCTCGACTTCGACCGCCTGCTCTTCGTCAAGCGCCGCGACAACCAACTGGGTCTCCCTCAGAACTGGCAGGGCAACTCGAGCATCGCGCGCGGTGGATACGACAATGAAATCTGCATAAGTCCCATAGGTCGAATAGGACCTATATCGAGTCTCTTCCACCCCGAGGGCGGGCGTTTCGTGGGAGACCTCGATCTCCACTTCGACGGTGACCGATTCCTGTTTTCCATGCCCGACGAAGAGATGCGTTGGCAGGTTTACGAGCTTCGCTCCGACGGCACTGGCTTGCGACAAGTCACGCTCGGAGACCAACCCGACGTGGACAACTTCGATGGGTGCTACCTTCCGAGTGGGAAAATTATCTTCTGTTCCACCGCATGTATGCAGGGCGTGCCGTGTGTTGGTGGAGCGGACCACGTGGCGCTCCTCTACCTGCTGGACACGGACGGCAAGACGATCCGCCAACTGACCTTCGACCAGGACCACAACTGGTGTCCCACCGTCCTCAACAACGGTCGAGTCCTTTATACGCGCTGGGAATACAGCGACACGCCGCACTACTTTACGCGCCTGCTCTTCAGCATGAACCCCGACGGCACCGACCAGGCGGAGTATTACGGCAGCAACTCCTACTGGCCAAACTCCACGTTCTATGCTCGACCGATTCCCGGCAATCCCTCCGAGGTGGTCGCGGTCATCTCGGGTCATCACGGTGTGCCGCGCATGGGTGAGTTGGTCCTCTTCGATCCGGAGAAAGGTCGACGCGAAGGCGACGGCGTGGTGCAACGGATTCCGGGGTATGGGAAGAGAGTCGAGCCGGTGATTGCAGACACCCTCGTGGACGGCAGTTGGCCGAAGTTCCTGCATCCCTACCCGTTGAGCGACAAATACTTCCTCGTGTCGTGCAAGCCGAATCCATCGGCGCCGTGGGGAATCTACCTCGCGGATATCTTCGACAACATGTTGCCGTTACTGGAGATGGAAGGCTACGCTCTCTTTGAGCCGACGCCGATTCGCAAGCGACCGACGCCACCCGTGATCCCCGACAAGGTGAACCCCAAGCGCAAAGACGCGGTGGTCTACATGGCGAACGTTTATTCAGGCGACGGTCTTAAAGGTGTCCCCCGCGGCACGGTGAAGAAGCTGCGTGTATCCTCCAACCACTTCGCTTTCCCTGGGATGGGTGGGCACATCAACATCGGCATTGACGGACCGTGGGATGTGAAGCGTATCCTCGGAACGGTTCCGGTCTACTCCGACGGCTCGGCCAAGTTCAGGGCGCCCGCCAACACCCCGCTGGTGCTCCAGCCACTTGACGCCGAAGGCAAGGCGCTCCAGGTGATGCGGAGTTGGATGACCGCGATGCCAGGCGAGAACGTCTCGTGCATGGGCTGTCACGAATCGGTTAGCACCACGCCGCCGTCGAAGAAAACGGAAGCCGCTCTAAAGCTGCCGGTGGACATCAAGCCGTGGCATGGTCCGGCGAGGGGCTTCAGCTTCGAGCGCGAGGTGCAGCCGGTGCTCAACACGTATTGCGTCTCGTGCCACAACGGGCAGTCGCAAGAGGGAAAGACCCTCCCCGACCTGCGCTCGAAAAAGGAGGTCGCTAACTACGCTGGTGCCTTCACTCCCGCCTACGAATCACTGCACCGGTACGTCCGTCGCCCAGGCCCCGAAAGCGATTATCACCTGCTCACGCCGCTCGAGTTTCATGCGGACACCAGCGAGCTCGTGCAGATGCTCCAGAAGGGACATCACGGGGTGAAGCTGGACTCCGAATCGTGGGATCGCCTCATCACCTGGATTGACCTCAACGTCCCGTGCCATGGCCGATGGAGCGAACACCGCGCCGTGCCCGCCGAGGGCGACGCACGCCGGTGCAAACTCCGCAGCCTCTATGCCGGAGACGAGGAAGACCCCGAGAGGGAACCGAGTGACGAGCGGCGCGCGACGAGTGAAGAGTCACCTCTATCATCCATCAACGCCCCAATCGCAAATCGAGAATCAAAAATCAAAAATCCCTCGGGTTGGCCCCTGGATGGAGCAAAGGCAAGACTTCTCCAGGCCTCCCTCGGCCCAACTGAACGAGGCCTTGACCTGGGAAGCGGCGTGAACCTCGACCTTGTTCTGATCCCCGCCGGGGAGTTCGTGATGGGAGACCTGAACGGTGAGCCGGACGAACTGCCGCTGAAGGCTGTCCACATCGAGAAGCCTTTCTGGATGGCGAAGTTCGAGACCACCAACGAGCAGTTCCGCCTCTTCGACCCACGCCACGACAGCGGCTACATCAGCCAGACCAACAAAGACCAATACGAACGGGGCTACCCCGCTAACGGAGCAAAGCAACCAGTAATCCGCGTCTCCTGGCAGCAGGCGACGGATTTCTGCCGGTG
Source organism: Armatimonadota bacterium (assembly GCA_016199605.1). GTDB lineage: Bacteria > Armatimonadota > Abditibacteriia > CG2-30-59-28 > CG2-30-59-28 > JACQGJ01. Next base: position 4,268 of record JACQGJ010000456.1, read on the forward strand.
GCTCTCCAAGAAGACTGAACTGAAGTTCGCCCTTCCCAGTGAAGCGCAGTGGGAATATACTTGTCGAGCAGGCACGGATACACCGCTGTCTTACGGCGACCTGAACGCCGACTTCTCCCCCTTCGCAAATGTCGCCGATGCTTCGTTACGAGCATGGGCACGGCGCGACTCGCCCGACTGGGCGCCTAAGGATGCTCGCTTCAATGACAAGGCGTTCATCGCCGCAAACGTCGGCAGCTATGAACCGAACGCGTGGGGGCTCTACGACATGCACGGCAATGTGTGCGAGTGGACTCATACGATTTATCAGCCCTTTCCCTACCGTTCGGACGACGGTAGAGAGAACGCCTCGCCTGAAGGCCGCAAGGTCGTCCGCGGCGGCTCGTGGTTCGACCGACCGCAACGCTGCCGCTCCGCATTCCGTTTGAGCTACCCCTCATGGCAGAAGGTCTACAACGTCGGGTTCCGGGTGGTGTGTGAGGGCGAGATGAAGCCAGTCAACGTTGTGCGGAATCCATAAACTCTAACTGTGGGGTAACTGAGATCATGCCAAGAGACCTGCGCAATCAATTCGGCGCCATCCGTGTCGCGCTTGTCATTGGTGCGGCGGTTCTTGTCGCCTGCCTCATCGCCGCGGTCTTAGCCGCGGACCCACCCATTCATTCCGATAAACCCAACATCCTTGCCTTCCCCGCGCAGGAGGCGAAGTTCGTTCGGTTTGTTATTCGCGCGACGAGTGGCGACGTGCAGCCGTGCATTGACGAGTTGGAGGTCTACAGCCCGGACAACCCGAAGAATCTGGCGCTTGCCTCAAATGGTGGCAAAGCCACTGCGTCGTCTCTGCTGGAGGGCTACGTCCAGCACGCCATCGAACACCTGAACGACGGCGAGTATGGCAACGCTCAGAGCTGGATTCCTGCCACCTCCAGTGAAGAGTGGGCGCAAATCCAGTTGCCCGATGGAGATGCAGGGAACAGTCGCCGTGCCGTTCCTGTCGTATCCAAAGTCGTCTTCTCCCGCGACCGCCTGCGGCAATATGGCGACCGCGTGCCGACCGATGTCGAGGTTCTCCTCTCGACGGACGGGAAGGAATGGAAGTCGGTCAGGCGATGGAGCGGACCCGCGGTTAGCGGCGCGACCGGCGGCGCCGTGGCTGGACCGACTCCCGTTGTCCCGAACCCGCCTCCGCCCCCGCAGGTCAGCAAAGAGGGAGCGGTGCTGGTGTCCCATCCGCTGGATGACAAGGTATCCAGCGAAGACGACCTCGGCTTCGCAAATCTGTCCCTGCGTCCCGCGGCAAAAGCGGCCGCGTCGTCACTGCTGCCGGGGTTTCCCATTCACCAGATTCCCCACCTCAACGACGGTCTCCTCGGCAACAGTCACAGTTGGATTGGCGCGGAGGACCCATCGTGGGCAGAGATTGACCTGGGGGATGTGTGCTGGGTCTACAAGGTGGCCTTCGGCAGCGACAGCTCGCAGCAATTCGGCGACCGGGCCGCAACCGCGTTCACGATTCTTGCGGCAACGGATCATGCTGAAGATAGCAGCGCCAAATCGTGGAAGCCTGTGTATGAGCAGACGGAAGGCGAAGTTGTGCACGTCCGCACCGAGTTCAAGTTCAAGCCGGTGCAGGCTCGGTGGGTGCGAGTGGCCGTTCAGTCGGGAACGTCGGGCCCAACCCGCATTGACGAGCTGGAAGTCTATGGTCAGAAGGACGCCATCCCGCTGGCGAAGATTGGCCCACTGCCAGAAGCCAAGTCGGCGCAGCCAAAAGCGGACATGGATAAGTTATTGCGTTACGCGTTTCTGAGCGAGGAGCACGCCTGGGTGAAGACTTACGGACGCGCTGATCTCGACCCCACCCTCGTCCCTTACAACGGTCGCGTCAAAGAGTATCCCCGGCACGTCGGCGACGACACGCTGCCATTGCCTCCGCTGTCTTCCGCGCCGAAGCTCGATGGAGACCTCAGCGACGGATGTTGGGGTGAAGCCTCGCAAGGAGTCGTGCGCGTCGCGGCTCCGTGGAACCCAAACTGGCAGGCAACCATCGGACAGGACTTCGCCAACGGTCCGCTCGCCAACCACATCCTGAAGGTTGGTGTGGTCGGCGACAATCTCTGCATGGCGCTTCACGCCGACCGTCTTCTCAGCGGCCACGTCGCTGTGGTCTCTGGCGCGGACTGGCAGGGATGCGGCGTGGTCGCCCTCGACAAAGACGGGCTGGTCTTCAACACCTACACCAGGGAAGGAGAAAACCAACCGAAGCTGCAAAAGTCCACCCCCATCGATGGAGCCTTCAACAAGGATTTCACCTGCTGCGAAATGCGCCTGCCTTTGTCACTGTTCCCCGATTGCAGAGACCGAGGACTCCGCGTCGGACTCGGTATGGGCGGAAAGCACACCAGCCCTGTCGGGCGACCTCTGAACCTTGTCTTCTCTTCACTCGCAGTTTCGGAGGAAGGCGAATGCGCCAATCACGTCTTCCAAGTGCGACTTCGGGCAGCGTCCGGTGCCAACCCGATTACCGTCTCGGGCAATGTCCCTGGGTCCCTGGAAGGACTGACCCTCTCCCCTGGCGAATCGAAGGTTGTCTCAGTTCCGGCGATACGTGGCAGCCTCGGGCCGGAGTTCAACCTGACCCTCAACGAGAACGGAGTCGGCAACTTCAACCTGCACCTCTTCCGCTACGACCCGCTCGAGCGGACGCTCGTGTTGATGGACGCCATGACTAACAGGCTGGCAGCAAAGAGAGTTGACGTTACGGCACAGCGACGGCAACTCACGAAACTGCGAGAGCGACATGACGAGTTGGTCGCGGCAAAGCATGACCCGGTGACCGAACGCGAAACCTTCTTCGAAGCTCGACTTGCGAAACGGCAGCTTTTCCTGCGAGAGCCAGACCTCGCGCCGGTGTCGAAGCTGTTGCTCGTAAAGCGAAATCCGTATCATCCGTCACACATCTACACCGACTATTTCGATGCGCCGTTCCGTCCCGGTGGCGGCGTGTTCACCCTCGAAGTTCCGCGACACGACGGCAGCCTTCATCCCGAAGAGGCAAAGCTGACGAAGCTGTTTGACTCGAAAGGCGGCGTCGCTCGCGATCCGGTGGCGACGTTTGGTCTCGACAAGATCTACTTCGGCTACCGTCCGTCCGCTTCGGGACACTATCACCTGATGGCAATGAAAGCCGACGGCAGCGATCTGAAGCAGCTCACCGATGGCCCGTTCCACGACTTCTATCCGTGCCCGTTGCCCGACGGTGGCGTCGCGCTCATCTCGACCCGCTGCACTTCCCGAGTCTTCTGCTTCCGCGCCGGGTCTTCGGTGTTGTGTCGCATGGACCCCGATGGCAGCGACCTGCGGAAGCTGTCCTTCTCCAGCCTCAGCGAGTGGGCGCCTTCGGTGATGAACGATGGGCGCATCATCTGGACTCGATGGGAATACCTCGACAAAGGCGCGGACTTCTCGCAGACGCTCTGGTCCGTTCGTCCCGATGGCACCGACCCGGAACTGGTCTTCGGCAACACCGTCATCCAGCCCAACGGCTACGCGAATGGCCGCCAAGTTCCGGGCACGGATGAGATTTGCTCCACCCTCGTGTCCCACTTCGGCGACATCAACGGCCCCATCGCCCTGCTCGACCTCAGCAAGGGCCGCATGAATCCCAAAGCCATCAGCAGCATCACACCTGAAGTTCCGTGGCCGGGGATGTGGCCAGCCACCGAATGTTTCCGCGACCCGGTGCCCCTCGCCCGCGACTACTTCCTGTGCGCCCACGCTCCGCGAGACCGGTTCGGGTTGTATGTGATTGACCGCTACGGCAATCGTGAGTTGATCTACCTCGACCCGGCGATTTGCAGCATGGGACCAACGGTATTCCGTTCGACGACTCCTCCGCCCTCCCTGCCCAATTCAGTGAATCCGAAAGTGGACAAGGGACGGTTTATCGTGATGGATGTGTACAAGGGCATTGAGCCGACGGTGCCGCGGGGTTCAGTCAAGTATCTCCGTGTGGTCGAGGAGGTCCGCCACAACATTTCGGCGACGCCCGACTTCGACCACGCCGATTTCATGAAGTGGTATGCGACCCCGGTGGACGTCGTCAGCGGCCCCTATGGCTGGCCCGCCTACACGGCCAAGGCGCCACTCGGCATCGTGCCGGTTGAAGAAGATGGCTCCGCCAACTTCTACGCTCCTGCGGAGAAGCAACTCTACTTCCAGGTGCTGGACAAGGACTTCAACGAACTGCAGCGGATGCGCAGCGTCGTTCA
>JACQGJ010000457.1 GCA_016199605.1 Armatimonadota bacterium
AGACTCCTTACAGCGCATCAAGGAGCGATACATCCCCACACTCGGATATGTTTTCGACGCCATGCGCGGGAATCCTCTTCTGCAACCTGGTGCTCCACAGCCACCTCCTGGCAGTTGGGGGTCGTCCCTGAGGGTCACCCATCCCACATTGCTGACCACGGATTCAGTCCCGGGACGCGCGATCTCACGGCCCATCGCAGGCCGCGTGGATGCGCCTGCGCGCGCCCCCCAAAAAAATTGCATCGCGTATCCAAAGGTGCTATCATACGAGTTGCTTTAGCCCGGCCAGCGTGGTGAGGGCTGGGAAAATCCCGCGTTTCGCATGTCAGACGACTGAGACAGAGATCACGTAACTCTTCAACATAGCACAACTAAACGCAACAACAATCACAGGCAGGTGGTCACAATGGGAGGTTCGGGACGGCCTTACGACTCTTACGGGTCGCAGGAGCGAGACGTTCGCTATGATTTTGTCGGCTACGCTCTGGTGACTTTGGGAATCCTCCTCCTCTTCAGCGGAGTGCGTGGAGGCGGCGGGGTCGTGCCAGTGGGACTGGTGCGGGTCTTGCAGTACCTGGTGGGAGCTGGGGCCTATGTCATCCCGGTCCTGTCGATCTTTGCCGGAGCCTCCGTCGTGGCCCATCGTGAGACCTGCAGCTTCCGCGTCCTGGGTCGTAGTCTGGCGTTACTGTTCTTTGTATTCATAACCGCCTACCATCTGAGGGTTCCCGCAGGCAGCGAGTTTGAACCGTCGGTATTCGAAGAATACGGCGGCCTCGTGGGTGGTGTCGGAGCGATGATTCTCCGGAAGTTCTTTGGTGACGTCGGCGGCTACGTTGTTTTGTCGGCCGTCGCGCTGGTGGCGTTTGCGTTGATGGGCGACTCCTCCGTCAGGGAAATGCCTCAGAACTTCCTTGAAGGACTGAGCCCGGTTTTTGATTTCCTCGCAAGGCTGGTCAGCCGGGCGCACCGACGCAGAGGAGGCGTCAGGAGGCTGCCACAGCAACGACCGTCGAGGCCGGTGGTCGAGCGGACCGAATCCGCGCCCACTCTCGAGACAGTCGAGGTCGTCGAAGATCCCGAGAAGACCTCGGTGCGCGCGGCGGATTCGTTTGCCTCACCGGGAAAAGCAACCCGCTCGGCGAAAGCCCGACCGCGCAAGTCGAGTGCGGCTGCACAGTTGGATCTGTTTCCGGCGGGGGCGTCGCTGCCGTCGCATTATCAGACTTGCCTGAACTCTCTCGATCCGCCGATGCCGACCGACACGAAAGACAGCAAGGCGGACTCGGAAGCCGGGGTAAAGCTGGTCGAGGATACGCTTGCCAGCTTCCGCATCGAAGCAAAGGTTACGCAGGTCAAGAAGGGCCCGGTCGTCACGCGTTACGAAGTTCAACCCGCTCCGGGAATTCGTGTCAACAGGATTACGAACCTTGCCGACGATCTGGCCTTGGCTCTCGCGGCCATAGATGTCCGGGTCGAAGCACCCGTCCCCGGGAAGTCGGTGATCGGGATTGAAGTTCCCAACAAGCGCGTGGCCCTGGTTCGGCTTCGCGAAATCGTCGAATTGAACGAGTTCATCGCCGCACCTTCAAAACTCACGTTTGCCCTGGGGAAAGACATCGCAGGGAATCCGATGTTCGCGGACTTGGCGAAGATGCCCCATCTGCTGATCGCGGGGGCCACAAACTCAGGCAAGTCCGTCTGCCTCAACTCGATCATTACAAGCATCTTGTGCCGAGCCGATCCAGACGAGGTTAAACTGTCGCTCATCGATCCGAAGCGCGTGGAGTTGACTCTTTACAAAGACATTCCGCACCTGTTCCACCCGGTTGTGGTGGATGCGCAGGGAGCCGTGAGGGCTTTGCGAGGCGCCATCAGGGAGATGGAGCGGAGGTACAAGCTCTTCGCGGAGAAGGGAGTCCGCAACATCTCCAGCTACAACTCCCGGCTCGATGAAGGAGAGAAGCCTCTTTACTTCATCATGGTCGTCATTGACGAGTTGGCGGACCTGATGATGCAGGCGGCCGCTGAGTTCGAACGGCTGATATGCCGCATCGCCCAGCTTGCCCGTGCGACCGGCATTCATCTCATCATTGCGACCCAGCGTCCTTCGGTGAATGTCATTACGGGAGTCATCAAAGCCAACATCTCGTCGCGCATCGCGTTTGCGGTTGCCTCGCAGGTAGACTCCCGGACGATCCTGGATGTCAACGGCGCAGAGCGACTCATCGGTCAGGGCGACATGCTCTATCATCCGATTGATTCGCCCAAACCGGTGCGCATCCAGGGGGCGTACCTCTCGGAAGATGAGGTGAACCGAATCGTCGATATTTTCGTCCAGCAGAACGCTGCGCCCAAGAAGTTTGAGCTTGACCTTGAAGCGGTGGAGGAGGAAATCCAGGCCGAGCATAAAGCGAAATCGGAAGAAAAGGATGACCTGTTCGATCAGGCGCTTTCGCTCGTGAGACGGCGGAGACAGGCCTCGGCTTCGATGCTCCAGCGGGAGTTTGAGATTGGCTACCCGCGTGCCGGGCGCCTTATCGATCAACTGGAGCAGGCGGGATACGTCGGACCTCAGGAAGGCAGCAAGCCCCGCGACGTCTTGACAGGTGATTTGGAAGGCGACATTGTGGGTGAGGCAGTGCAAGTGGGTGTGGTTTGAGCGAGATCGGAGCCGGAGGTAAAAGTTGTGAATCTGCAGCGATTTGAAAAACTTGGGTGGGGAGCCCTCGGGCTGGTCCTGGCAATCGTCTTCGTCCTGTCCATGTTGGGCTTAGTGGCGATCCTGGGGTACGTTGCTTTCTTCGGAGCGTTTGTCCTGGCGGCGGGAATTATCGTCGCGGTGATCGTGAGACTGATGCAGCTTCAACTGAGGCTCGTGATTGCCTATGGGCTGGCCGGACTGGTCGGCGCAATCGTTGCGATTGCCAATGTGCCGCGAACGAGCAGCCCCCTCACGGTGGCGATCTGCCTTGTGATCGGGATAATCTTCGGGGGTGCCTTGTATTTCACGAAAGTGGGCCTGTATCGGGCCCTTACTCAGCCGGAGGCGCCGCGTGAGGAGTATCTTGATGACTTGGGGGAACGACATTTCTTTTGCGTGTGCCGTACGTCAGGTCCTCTGAAGGATCGTCCTCTGACCGTGCTCCTCGTGTTCCTCGTAGGTTGGGCGGTCGTGCTGTGTGTGCTCGGATTGCTGGTTTGGTTTCGGGTCCTGGACGGCCCCACCTCGTGGGCCTCGGTGGGAGCGTTGTTGTGTGCCTTTTGTTTTGTCTCTGCCTATTCCGCGCTCCAGGTTGAGCAGGAAACCGGCGTCCAGATCTTCAGCCAGCTCCTGCCGAGCCATGCTCACGAACAGATCGGTTTTGAGTTGACGACTTTCCTGCCGAAACCGGCGGTCTGGGTTTCCGAGTTGTTGCGCGACATCTGGTCGGCGATTCGCCAGATCTATTCGGTATCTGTCCGAATTTGAGAAGCCGCGTCCGGCTGCAACCGGCCGGGCTTCACTGGAGATGATGCGGCATGCCAGCACGAGTCCTCATAGTCGAAGATGAGCCGTCGCTCCTCAAGTTGATCCGCGACACGCTGAGGCGTGAATACGAAGTGGTCGAGTCCCCCAACGGCCAAGATGCGTTGGCGAAAATGGGAGAGCGGGGGCGCAAGCCGGACTTGGTGATTGCCGATGCTGGAGTTCCACTGGTGAACGGCTGGGATTTAGTTCGCCGAATCAACACTGATCCGGCAACGCGGGGCACTCCCGCCATCGTTATCGTCGAGCACGACCGGTTTGGGGCACGCGTGATGGCAAAAGTGATGGGGGTCAAAGCTCTCCTCAAAAAGCCGTTCCGGCCGAACCAGTTGCTTGACGCCGTGCGAGGTGCGCTGAGGTCGGATAACCCACCTCCTTAGTCAACCTCCTCGCCGATCCCCAGTCCGCGCGGATCGGTTCTTCCGACTGGTCCTACCCGGCGTTCCTTTTTCTCGTCTTCACTTCGTCCTGATTCCATCCGGATCAAAGACGGAGTAGATAGTCAACTCACCTCAGGAGGTAAACCATGCTTTCGAAGTCCTGGCGATTGGTCTTAGTGATTGGCGTAGCCTTTGTTGCCGGAATGTGCTTGCGTGACTGGGTCCCGACAAAGTCTTTTGCCGGGGAGAAATCCAAGAAGTCTGAAACTCCACCGACGGTCAAACCGAGTGAGCAAGCAGGCGTGTCCGAGGAGCCGGAGACGACACAGCCGGGGAAAACCCCTCGGTTCGAAGGCTTGCAGCTCTTCTCCTATTCGAGTGGACTGACGGGGGTCTTCGATAGGGCCAATGGCAAGCTGTACCTCTATGATGCCAACCTGACGAATTGCGTTGCCATTCGACAGCTTAACCGTCCCGGTGAGGCGATGAAAACGATACGATGAGGAAGGACTGCTGCGACCTCCCCGCGTCGGCTTTGCTGATTTTCGCTCGAGTGCCACTTCCGGGAAGAGTGAAGAAGCGGTTGATCCCGGCGCTGGGTGAGGCAGGAGCTTGCAGGCTCTATCAAGCGATGGCAGAGGACATTGTGAGCCGATTCGCCGGCGACTCTGCCGCGCGCGGTGGTTACAGCGCCGACCTGGTCCTCACGGGAGAGATGGACGCGGAATCCTTACCCGAGCAGTGGGCGTCGATCTCTCACTTCAACCAGACAGGAGAGTCTCTGGGGGAACGCATGTGGAATGCCTTCCGGCAAGCCTTCGCACGAGGTTCATCCCGCGTGGCCCTCCTCGGCACGGATGCGCCTACACTCCCTTTTGTTTTTGTCCTGGAAGCTTTTTCCGCCTTGGAGGAGGTGGACGTGGTTCTTGGCCCCGCGACCGATGGAGGGTACTACCTCCTTGGCGCCAGCCAGGCGCACAGCGCCCTCTTCGAGGGCATAGACTGGGGGACGGAACGGGTCCTGCACCAGACACTCAAAAAGATTGAAAGCGAAGGGCTGACCCTTCATCTCCTGCCCGCATGGTACGACGTTGATGATGCAACCTCTTTCTCTTTTCTTAAAACTCATTTGAAGGCTCTGGCCTTGAGCGGTAAGCATCCGGCTCCCCGCACGGAAAGATGCCTCCTGCAATCGGACCTCCCTCCCCGGGGGAAACCGTATTCCTAAGTCACCGGTTAAGGTCTTTGTCCTGGTCACTCTTTCGCCGACCGTAGGGCGGTCCGTCGCATCACCTCTACCCCCACGTCAGTGTGAGGTCTAATAGAGCAGTTTCATGCCACGCCTTCTCCGGACTGAGTTGTGCCGTCGGGCCCCTCGGCGAGGGCTTCATGCGGAATGGTGAAGATGAAGGTGGTGCCTTTCCCGACCGCGGACTCCACCCCTATCAGTCCCCCATGAGCCTCAACCAAATGCTTGCAGAGATACAGCCCCAATCCCGTCCCATGAATGTTCTGAGTCGTCCCGTTTGGCACACGATGGAAGGGCGTAAACAGGTCTTTCATGGATTCCTCCGGGATGCCGATCCCTTCGTCAGCTACCTCAAAGCGAAGGCAACAGGTGTCGCGGCCGACACGAACGATGACGTGCCCTCCGTCGGGGGAGTACTTGTCGGCATTAGAAAGAAGGTTGCAGAGAACCTGGATCATCTTGTCACGATCCGCGCGCAACTCACCCACTTCCTTGCTGACCTGGGAACTGAACGTGCATCGAACAGCGGAGGCGCGTTGCATCTCGACAGCCTGGTCCACCATTTCTCTAACATCAAAGAACTTTGGAGACAGGTCGATGGGGCGATCGCTGTCGATTTTGGAGATGTCCAGGAAGGCCTCCACGAGGCGGATCAGACGATCCGCCTCGTGGTCGATCCGCGAAAGGAGGTCCGTGGCGAAGTGATCCTGTGTCACTGTCTCCCCTCCGCACTGCAGCAGTGTTAGAGCAAATCCTTTAACCGCCGTCAAAGGTTGGCGAAGCTCGTGAGAAACAAAAGCAATCAAGTTGCTCTTCAACTGGTCCATCTCGCGGAATTCGGTCACATCGGTCAAGACACACACGAACCCAGCCCAACTGCCGTTCGAGAGAGTGATCGCCTCGGCGCGAGAGATCAGGTAACGGATCTCACCGTCAAGCGTGACTGCGAGAACGGCACTGCGAGCCCTATCTCTACCAGTCACGATCGGGCCGATGAAATCCTGCCACTCTTTCCTTTCGACCGCTGAAGAGACGGGTTGGTGCAGCAGAGAAGGGGTGGGCCGTCCCAGCAATCGAGACGCTGCCTCATTGGCAAAGCGGACCAACCCGTCACCCCCAACAATCAGCACCCCCTCAGCCATGCTGTGCAGGACAGCATCGAAGCTGACCTCTCGTTCCTGCTGCTCCCGAAGACGCGTTTGCTCAAGCTCAGCTTCCATGAGTTTGCGCTCGGTGATGTCCTCGACGACTCCTTCATACCAGAGGATTTCTCCGTTTTCGCTTCGGGCGGCCCGAGCCGAATTGCGGACCCACAACAAGGAGCCGTCCCGCTTCTTCAGACAGAGCTCACGGCCGCGGACCGTGTCGCCATGCTCCATCTCTTCAGTCCAGGACTGGAGGTCCTCGGGATTGGCGTAGAAATCCGCGGCATTCATGGCCAGGATTGATTCCCGAGACGGGAACCCCAGCATGTTGATGACTGTGGGGTTTGCTTCCAGGATGCGCCCGGTAGGAGCCGCGCGGTAGAGCCCCACCGGCACGCTTTCGAACAAACCGCGATATCGGGCTTCGGCCTCGTGGGTGGATTGATGAGCGCGACGATGAGCATCCTTCATCTTCTCATAGCGCAGCGACCGACTGATAGCCTCGCTGAAGGTCTCGCCCACAATGGCCAAAAGCGTCAGCTCCTCATCGGGCAGGGAAGCGTCGTCCGGTCGCACGAGATTCAAAACACCCAACGCCCGGTCAGGCACCCGAAGAGGGACGCAAGCATGACAGAGTGTCTCGCTCATTGATTCCCGTGGAATCCATGAGCCTTCACGGCGGGAGGATCGCCCCAACCGTTTCAGTCTCCCGCAATCTCGTATGTTCGTCACCGCCTCAAGCTCTCCTTGCAGCAGTTTCTGCTCACAACTGCACGGCAGTCGCTTGCAGGCTGATCCAGGATCATGCTCGAGCTTCTCCGGTAAGCCTTTCGCCGCTGCGACGAAAAAGGCGCCTTCATCGTCCAGCAAGGTGATCCACCCGATCGTCAGGCCCATCAACTCGAGGACCAATGCAAGCCCGGTATCCAGGATGGGCTGAAGGTCAAGGGAGCGACCCAAATGTTGCTCGAGATTTGCCAGGATGGCCAGGCGTGAACCCGCAAGTCGCTCCGCGTCACCTACCCGGGAAGAGAACTCGGGATCAACCGAAGGGGGTCCGTTTTCAACTCGTACGTACTCTGGAAGAATTGTCTTTGAGAAGCCATGGATAATCATGCTGCACCCCTCCCGGGACAATCACGAGACCTCCGCTCCGGTGTCAAGGAGATCTCGTACGCGGCGAAGGATCGAGGGCTTTTTCATCCGCTGGTTCCTATCACTGTGTTGTCCTCCGCCTCTCGCCACCCAATGATTATGCAGTAGAACCCTTAAAAAACTCTTAAATTCTTGCGCGCAGAAAAATTTAAGGTTAAGGTTTTTGAGCGGTGATGTGGATAGCCTGGGAGGCTCAGGGCGAAAACAAAGGCTTGTTCCGCGACACGAAGGCTTCCGATTCTTGGGCTGACCTCTCGCGTCATCGGACTCGATACTGCTCAAGGGCTTCAGGCTTCATCTCCGTTGAGGCCTCTGGCGATTGTGGCACGAGGTAGTGGCCGTCTTCCACAACGATCGGATCGACAAAGCAATGACGAATCCAGGGGATGTACTCCTGCAGCAGCGCGTTGGGCGTGGCAGCGGTCAGGTGCTGGTGGATCTGGCCCATATCCCCGACGTGCGGACAGATCCGCAGGTCGTAGCATGCGGCCATCCCAGCCACTTGCAGCCATTCGGTGATACCGGCGACGCGGGTCGCGTCGACCTGGACGTATTCCACGGCTTCCGCCGCAATGTAGTCGCGAAATCCAAACTTCGTGTAGACGTGCTCGCCGAGGGCGATGGGGACGTTCAACTCCTCAGCCAGCCTGCGGTGTCCGGCAATGTCGTCGGGGTTCAGAGGCTCCTCGAGCCAGAACAAGTCGAACTCCTCCAGGCGCTTCCCCCACACCATGGCGGTCGCGAGGTTCCACTTCTGGTTGCAGTCGACCATGAGCATCGGTTTGTCCCCCAGGGCCTGGCGGACGGCCTTTGTCCGTTCGTAGTCCTCACGAGGATCCTCTTTGCCGATCTTGATCTTGACGCCGGGAAAGCCTTCCTCCTCAACCAGGCGCTTGCAGTCCGCCACAAGATCCTCCCGACTCCAGTTCAGCCAGCCGCCATCGGTACAGTAAGCCTTGATTCGCTCGGGCTTGTGACCACCGAGGTATTGCCAGAGTGGCTTGCCTGCGGCCTTTGCCATGAGATCCCACAACGCAACGTCTACCGCAGCATGAGCCATCTGGGTGATGCCTGCCCGCCCGACCCACCGGAGGAGGCTCCAGTGCAACTCGTCCCAGATCAGCTTCACGTTGAAGGGGTCTTTACCGATGAGGATCGGCGCATAGTAGCGGTCGATAGTCTCGCAGATCAGATCGTTGCCGGGAGACAGTGTGCCCGTGTACCCCCAACCCGTAAGTCCCTCGTCGGTGTGGACGACACAGGTCGGAACCCCCCACTTCTCGACGGCATGGATGGAATCGGTGATCGGTTTTGGCAGGGGCACTCGCAGATCGTGGGTCTCAACTCGCGTGATGCGCATGGGATCGAACTCCTGTATCGGTCTCTCGCCGGGAAGCTGGTGGACATTCTGTCGCGTATCCTCCCTCTCGTCATATCGTGCGGATGCTATTGACGTTAGTGGCTGAGTTCACACCAAGCGCGGGGTCTGCTATAATCCCCGGCGGCTGCGGTAGGGTCAGGCAAGTCCCTGCCGGATGCAGCCCTGGCAACTCTGGAGGGGTTAATCTTATGAGCATGATTCACGGGATGGTTGTGCGGATCAGCCTGTTGTGGCTGGTTCTCTGTATCGAAGGTTCTCTCGTCGTTGGTGAGGAGCCGCGAAACGAGGTCAGTGTCAATGACTCCGGATCGCAATACAGTCAAGCAACTTCGCAGAAACACTCCGGGCACAAGTGGGAACGACGGACGATGGCCCTGGAGAATAGTCTGGCGCGATACAGCTTCCTGTACTCGGCGTGTGTCGATCCCTCCCACCCCAACGACCGCGCCTTCGACGAAGGATACTTCGGCATGCCGGGACCTTCCTCGTGCAACTGGTATCATGGAGGCTTCCTGAGTCTCAACCTGAATGGACGGGATATAGGCACCGTCCCTCTGGCAGACATGCGCGTGATTGAGACTGGGACTCGGGGCTCGTTTCAG
>JACQGJ010000434.1 GCA_016199605.1 Armatimonadota bacterium
GCCGCCGGATAGGTCCTACCGCCGAAGCCATGCAGCGAGAAGACAACCGGCGAGGGTCGATCGGGGTCGTAGGTGGTGGGAATGTAGACGAAGTACGGCTGTTCCGTGCCGTCCACTTCCGAGGTGTAATAACAAAGGAAGTTGCCCGGTCGGACAAGCTCGAAGCCCAGGGCGTCACGGCAAACCAGCCCGAACGCAAACAACGCAAGGATCGATACCCGGATCACAGTCATGGTCAGGAGCGTCGCAGGGAAAAGACGACTCCGCGCCGAAGTGAGGCGGAAGGGCCACCGTGGAGTATGATGATTCCTGTCAGTCCTGAGAGCGTTCACGAAGCAGATGATATTCTGAGAAGGCGGAAATTGCAAGAAGGGGGATATACTCGTGAAGGAGGGGAACATGCCGTTCCCTCGGTTCAAGCCTTGAGGAACGGACACTGTAAGCCGATTCGCAACCTCCGCGAGTATCGTTCTCTTCCCGCGGGGGACCTGCACATCGGGGCACCGTCGAGGTTGTCACCTGACTATGCGTGAGGGGATGCACATCCTCAAATGATGAAACACTGGCTGCGGATAACGGGCAGCAGGTTCATAACAGCGATCCACACCGCGACCTGGCGGCCGCGACTCGGAGGCAATCGGGACAGATGAGTATTCTCGTGTCTCTCGGTACCCTCGACGTTTGGCTGAGCCGCCACTCCGACTTAACCAATCACCCCCTTCTCCCTCGCAAGGAGGACCTCCTCCCACCTGCCGATCCTCTGCGTCCGAAGTTCGGGAGGCTCACTCGGCAGGAGGATCGTGGCCCACTCGGTCATCGCGTGAAGACGAAAGATAGAATGGACGGCGGTCGAGCGCGATATACTGGCGCTGTTTCCCCGACGGAGGGATGCGCCCCCCGCAAACCAGGAGCCGAGTTCTGAAACAGTGATGCCTTGTCGTAGTTGGCGAGAACTGCAGTGAGATGGACGTGTAAGGGGAGACCAGACCGTGGCGATTGTTCTGCTTCCTCGCTAAGTCCCACACATTTGCTTATGCCAGGTCGTTCCGGGATGCTATAATCGGGTCAACATCGAAGGGAGGTAGGTAGGATGGGAATGTTCAAGGTTGAGGTCGCCCTGACGAATCCGAAGGAAACGAATCGCTCTTTCACCGGGAAGTTCTGGGTGGATACGGGAGCACTGTATTCCTTTGTGCCGGAAGATAAGCTGGAAGCCATCGGCATTGTACCCTTGCATCACCGCGACTTCATCCTTGCCGACGGGCGTCGAGAAGGAAGGCTCCTGGGGGAAGCCCTCTTTGAAGTGGCAGGGCAGGAGGGGCAACTGACATGCCAGGTCATCTTCGCTCCGAAGGATTCGCTGTTTCTTCTTGGGGCGACTGAACTCGAAGCTTTTGGTGTGGATGTGGATCCCACCACGAAAGCCCTGAAGCCGAGGCTTGCCGTCATCGGTGGATTCATCGCTTCGGCGACCTGCGCACCTCTCTCTTGAAGCCGAACACTGTCAGGGATGACGAAGTGTCTCCCGAACAATCTCTTCAACAAGGAACGGCAGATTCGGTTCGGAGAAGCTGATTCCTGGGGCAGGTTTCCGGTTGCGCTTGATTTCAGGAGGCACGTGCTTATGATGAGGGTAGGTTGCCGCGAGGTCGGGCAAGTGAGGGTGTTCGAAGGGATCATACCAGGCGATCTTTTCACCCAATTGATAGACCTCGTAGCTGTAGTTGAGGATCATCCCGGCGTCAAAGTCAACCAGTTCCCAAACCTCCAGAACTACGTCCTGCGTGAATATGACCTGTCCCTCCAATCTGGCAAGCATTGGCCCAAGAGCAGCCAGTACGAGTGTCGAGTGGTCAATGAAAGGATGTGCCTCTGGCAGGGAGTAGATCAGGTCGCCGTACGCTTGTGAAATCGGGCATGGGCACTACGAGACTCCGACGGACACGGTTTCGGGACTCAAGTGCAAGGCGGAAATGCCAGACCGCTGCCGAAGGTCGCGCAGGTGATCATACATTTTCTCGCGATACCGGGTTTCCCGCTGGAGTTTGGCCTCGTAGTAGCCAACCCATTCGATGAAGTCCCTCGACTGGTCCAGTTCTCCCGCCTTATACAGGTGGTAGAAGTCAGCGGAAAGCAACCCATACCGGCTCTCCAGCCGATTGAGTTCTTTCTCCAGCCCGTGGATATCTTCAATGATTTCGTTAAGCGTCATAACGACCACCTGCCGTCCAGCCCCATGCATGGCATGAGGCGATAGATACTGAGTTCACTGACCGGATTGTAACAATATGATGAGTTCAGGTCAATCATTGACCGGGAGGAAATGCGGATGAGAACAACTGGTTTGAGGAGTCATTCGTCTGCGGCCTGGTGCAGGCCAATGTTTCATCTCCTTTTGTCTTTCCTGCTTTTGCGATCGCCGGTTGTTCGATCGGATGAGATCATCTACGGCTCCATGCGTAACGGCTCGTTCGACGAAGCCTGGATACGTAAGACGGACGAGGCGGGGGTCACGGAAGCGGTCAAAGCGGGCTGGACGTTGCCGAAGGATCTGATCTGGGCGGGGCATTGGGGCCCGAATCCGAATACCGGCAAGGGCACCATTGAGTATGTCCGGCAGGGAGGCCGGTTTGGCAGTCCGTGCATGCGTCTGGACGGCGGCGGGCATATCGCCTCCTACTTCGGCAATGTGAAGCCGCAGCCCTACATCGCTTCCATCTGGGTCAAAGGGAAGGGAACGTTGTGGTTTGGCGGTTACCTTTTCGGCGACGCCGGACAGGTCGGTGGCGCGACCTTCGCTCGACGAGAGGTTCACTCCGACGTCTGGGTCGAATATCGCGGCGTTTTCCCCAACGACAACCCCGAAGTGAAGAGCGTGAATCCTGCGGTGGGCTGCACCGGGCCGCTGGAGGTTGAGGATGCACAGCTAATGCCGGCCGAGCCGGTCGAGGTGGCGCTTGTCACGGAACTCACGAAGCTCTACGGGACGGGAGCGGTAGTGGAGGACCGGGAGGGAATCCTGATTGACAAACCGGTGCAGGAGAAAGCCGAGGGTCTGAGGAAAGCACAGGCTGCGCTGAAAGTCGCGGCTGACAAGGACGCCAAACTCGTTGAGCCAAAGCTGCTTGCCGCTGTGCTGGAACGGGTCACAACGCTGACCGCCAACCTGACCGACGGCGCGACCATTCTCCCCGGCCGATATAACGACATCGTCGCCATGACACAGGTCTGTCTCAAGCTGGCGAAAGCCGAGTTGGTCGCTCCCGGTATCGCGCAAGTGACCGGAGCGCCGACGGCAACCGGCCATCGCGCGGGAATCCGTGACGCTAAACCGGACACGGTAACCATCGTTCTGATTCGGCCCACCAAACTCCTCTACGCACCCAACGAGAACGCGCAAGTCACCCTCAAGCTGCACAACACGTCCGATGCGCCCCAGGCTGGCACGCTGCGGTGCTTCCTTGTCCGCGACATCGAGGTTGCGAAACCGATCTACGAAGGCGCCGTTTCGATTCCTCCGAAACAGATCACAAGCCTCCCGGTCGTTTTCAATGTCGGGCCAGAGAACTTCGGGCGGGCCGTCCGGGCGCAGTTCCTCCAAGACGGCAAGGTGGTGGACGAGTGGGAAGACTACTTCCACGTCGCCGACGAATTCATCCTCGTCCACATGGGAACGGGGTTTCTGTCTGCCCCCCACGACACGACCTTCTTCTCGATGTACACGACCGCTGGGATGTACTTCGCCCGAATGCCCAGCGACTTCGGTTACGGCGCGCCGAAGGAGAACAAATGGCTGTCGGGTCAGGCGATGTATCAGATCGACCGCCAGCTCATGATCAACGAGATTGCTTTCTATCGCACCCTGGGGCTGAAGTGTTACAACTACCGCAACCCCTCCTTCTGCGGTCAGGCGGGTTATGAAATCGCTCGCCGTCACCCCGAGTGGGTGTTGCGGGAGAAACAGGGACGCTTCGCCACCGATGCCGTGTATGGCGGAGTCCCGTCGCCTCTGCAGATTGCCTCACCCATCGAGATTGATCCGACTATAGTCGGCAAGGACTCGCGCAAGATCACCTCGTGGCATCATGGGTCCATCGACTTCTTCGATCCTGAGGCGGTGCGGTATGGCGCAGAGGACGAGCTGAAGAGCATCGACATGTTCGGCTGGGACGGCATCTTCTTCGATGGCCGCTGGGCTGTGTGGCCGGGTTACAAGGATTACGCCGGTCAGCCCAACGACCACGGACAGAACAGGAACAAACTGAACCTTCGCAACCAGAAACTGTTTAACGACATTGTGCGTGAGAAGCACCCGAACTACAGTATCTGGTACAACTGGGGCGGCCATGCAAACCCGGAACTGGAAGCCGTTTTTCATGCCACCGAAGAGGAATTCGCCTTTGATGTGAAGCAGCGGAATGCTGGCATCCTGCTCGAAGCGACCGGACATCTCAATCCGCTCGGCCCGATGACCCTGTGGCGTTACGACTACGACATGTACCTCAAAGAGCGAGATACGGTGATGCAGCGTTACGGTGTTCCTGTGATGACCGGCTGGCTCTGGCGAGCGATGCCGGGCGACCAGCCGGGACCCTCCCGCTGGGCGTGGGTAGCGACCAATCATCTCGGCGCCCTTCTCATCGCGACGCAGACCCACGAAGAGATCTACTCCATGGCTTCCTTTCGACCCACGGCCCAGTTCCAGACTCGCTACTCGTCACTCCTCTGGGCGCGGGATGTGAAGGTGCTGCCCAAGGCGGAGATGGCTGTCAGCGTGAAATCGCCGCGTCCGCTGTGGTGGAAGGAAGTCGTCTACACGCGGAAGACGGCGGAAGGAACAGATTACATCATCCACTTGATACATGTCCCGGAAAGCGAAACCATCCTCTACGACAACCCGACCGATCCGCCGATGGTGCAGCAAGTGCAAGTCACCATCAAGTTGCCTCCCACCGCCAAGCCCGTGCAAGCCTGGGCGATGCGACCCTACGACTTCGGCGAACCGCAACGACCGGTGGAGAAGGAGATACCGGTCACGGTGAAAGCCGGAGTAATCAGCGTCACTGTCCCGGACTTTCGGTATCACTCGATGGTGGTGGTGAGGGTGAAGTAGGTTGCGGATTGGGGATCAGCATCGGTGACTCCGGCAACCGATCGAACATCTCCTCGATTCAGAAATGAAAAACGGGCCTGCCCACATCCTCGGTCTTGGTGTATGCTGTCGGGGTGAGTCCGTTCCCGATAGCCCTCGTTCTCGGTTCCGCCTTCATGCACGCCGGCTGGAATCTGCTGGCACGCCGACATCGCTCCGAAGCAGCCTTCATGTTGAGGATGCTTTCGGTTATCGTTGTCGTTGGCTTCGTCCCAGCGGCAGTGAGTGAGTCCCTCACCCGCTCCTTGTCCTCTACCGCTTGGATCTGCGCCCTGGGCTCAGGGATCTTCTGCGGAGGCTACTACTTCTGCCTTTCCCGCGCTTACACCTCCTCGGACTTCACCGTCGTGTATCCTGTAGCCCGCGCGCTTCCTATCGTTTTGATAGCCTGCGCTGACGTCTTGCGGGGGAGGGAGCTCCCTTTGTTCGGCTGGGTCGGGCTGGGTCTTGTTGTCTTCGGTTGCCTGCTAACGCCGCTACATTCCTTCCGCGATTTCCAGATCAGCCGCTATTTTCACGAGGGCAGCCTATGGATACTCCTCACTGCCCTCGGCACTGTCGGCTACACCTTGTTGGATAAGATCGCCTCAGAGACTGTCCGCCAAAGTCCTGCCACCGCTGCGCGATACGGGTACGTGTTCATGTGCGTTAGCTATATCATCTTTTCCGGGCTGTTGCGAAGATTCAGACCGATCAAGCCAAGCCAACAGGCGATCGGGTGGGGATTCCCGATCCTCGGGGCCTGTCTCGACTTCGGGTGTTACTGGCTGGTCTTGTGGGCCTACCAGCTTACGGGACATGCCAGCTACATTGTCGCCTTCAGGCAATTCAGCATCGTGATTGGCGTCGTGCTGGCCTTCCTCTTCTATCGCGAACAGGGCCGGGCGGTGCGGCTGACTGGGACGGCCATCATCACAGGAGGATTGGTTGTCATCGCCGTATGGGGAAGATGAGGGAGGGTGCGTCCCGGATTAACGGGAATGGGGTTTCCGTAGGATAAAGCTCCAGCTTTGTCCGTTGTCCATCCCATTATGTGGCTGAGGACGGACAAAGCTGGAGCTTTATCCTACGGAAAGCCCGTTAATCCGGGACGCACCCGATGAGGGATGCCCCTGAACCCGGAGAGAGCGTGGTCGCGGAAAGGATTCCGTCGCAACAATCAAGCGACCTCACTCGACAGGAACCGGAGCCAGGCCGGAGGCTTGCCGCCGTTGGTTGATGTTGTCGAGGGCCCAGGGCACGAGGGTGCCATCAGCGCGGAACCTCGACCGATAGCCGAGGGACGTTCGCACCATTGGGACGAAGGAGGGCTGGTGCACCGAGCGTTCCAGTTCCTCCAGAGGCAACCGTCTTTCCCGACGAAGGTCGAGGACTTCGACCTCTTCCACGCGATTCGACCCCAGACCGCGTTCGGCGGCTATGTTGAGGTAGGGCGTCTTCAGCGGGTCGATCCCCATCAGGAACGTCACCACCGTGTCGAGATGCACCGGGTTCTCACTGGCCGCGATCATGTTCAAAAGATAGTTGTTGCCTGTGGCGAAGGCAGTTCCGTCACGTCCGAGGATCCCGCTGACGACGTGCAGCTTCTTTCCCGGCAACGCCTTTACAGCGGTGGCGAGGTCCGACAGTTTATGACAGAAGCGCTCCTCGTGGAAGCTGATCCCGCGACCGTTGAGGTCCCACAACGATTCCCTTACAGGGTCGTCAATCTCCTGATAGTGACAGAAGTGACGGGAAGGCTCGATGACCATCCCCATCATGTTCTTGATACTCAGGGTCGTCAGAGAGAGGTTATGGCACTTGGCGATGGGGACATTGATCAGGAGAGCGGCCTCGGCGATGGTGGCCGCGAGGGGCAGCAGATCGAAGATGGCTGCGCCCGGCGAGGGGGCCTGAACAACTTCGTCCTCGTCCACGTGGGCAAGGCGCGCGCCGCGCCGCTCCGCCATAGCGGTGTAACCTGCGGCCGTCCACGTTGGCGTCCCCGCCTCGGTTAGGGGCATATTTCCCTCGATGGCGACCAGACGATCCGTCCCAACCCCTCGCTGAACCAACCCATCCATCAGGCCACCGATGAACTCCGGGTGCACAATGATGCCCGTGTCTGCGTCGATTCCCCAGGTTACATTGGGTTTCAAGGCGATATGCCCCTCTTGAGGCAGTTCAGGAGAAAGAGCGGCGAGGAATTCGGCCGCCGAGGTGGCGTAGTTGATCTCCGCGAAGTTGCGATAGTTGGTCCGCCATAGGTAGACGGCCTCCGGGTTGATTCCACTCATCTGCGATCCCTGTTCCTTAGATCCCGAGCACGGTCGGGAAGACTTCGATTGGTGTTGCTGCTCCACTGACAGTTACGGGTTTGCACTTCGACACCTGCTGCAGCGACCCGCAGTGTCGGGCGTGATTATAGCATTTTTGCAGGAGGATTTCGTGTATAACGGCTTCATTTTCATTCGATAAGATTTCGCGGGGACCATTGCGTAGAGGTCTGGACCTTCTCCGGTGGATCTACGGGGCCGCTGGGAAGGAGACCGGGAAAGAAGTCGTGGGTGCAATCGGGATACCGCAGCCCGAATGCTGCGCGTGTCAACGGTTGTGTTCGACCCTGAATCTACCGGGCGATCATTGTCCATGTTAGTGCCAGCGTCAGCGCGATGACCACGGCCACGGTGGTCCAGGCGATCACGTTCAGTCCTCGGGAGTTGGTGTAGTTTCCCATCAGCCGCTTCTGGTTGATCAGAAGCAACATGGCAATCAGCACCGGCGGCAGAAGGATGCCGTTCATCACCTGGGAGGCGATCATCACAGAGATGAGGGGGATTTTGGGGAACAGGATGACGCCCGCGCCGAGGACGATCAGGGCAGTGTAAAGTCCGAAGAAGTAGGGCGCTTCCTTGAAGGTCCGGTCAACTCCCACTTCCCATCCCATCGCTTCGCAGACGTAGTAAGCCGTTGACAAAGGAAGCACCGCGGCCGCGAACAGGCTGGCGTTCAACAGTCCGGCGGCGAAGAGGGCGGAGCAATACTTTCCTGCGAGCGGTTTCAACGCTTGAGCCGCTTCCTCGCCGCTCTCAATCCGGACTCCGTGCGGGAACATCGTTGCCGCACAGGCAATGAGAATCGCAGCGGCAACGACGACGGCGATGAAGCCCCCGAGAATCACGTCAATCCGCTCGAAGGGATAGTCTCGTTCCGTGATGCCTTTGTCCACCACGGAAGCCTGATGATAGAACTGCATCCACGGAGCGATTGTAGTTCCGACGATCCCGATGATCATCGTCAGCTCGGAGGTGTTGAAGTGCATGGTCGGACGAAGGGTGTGGTGGAGGACCTCACCCCAATCGGGGTGGGCCAGATAGGCGGAGATGAGATAGCCTGCATAGAGAACGCATCCGAACAGAAACACGCGCTCCACGCTCTTGTAGTTCCCTTTCACCACCAGCCACCAGACGAGTATGGCGCTCGCAGGAAGGGCCACGTAACGGCTGACACCAAAGATCTCGGCAGAGGCCGCGATGCCGGCAAACTCAGCCATCGTATTCGCCAGGTTGGTGAACACGAGCGCCAGCAGCATGAGAAGGGTGACTCCCACGCCGAAGTTCTCGCGGATGAGATCGGCAAGGCCCTTCCTTGTGATCGCGCCCATGCGCGCGCACATTTCCTGGATCACCACCAGCGCGACAGTTACGGGGATCAGGACCCACAAGAGGGAGTATCCGAAATGCGCCCCCGCGACCGAGTAGGTGGCGATGCCGCCCGCGTCGTTGTCAACATTGGCCGTGATGAGCCCTGGCCCCATAATGGCCAGGAACATAGCAATGCTTCGAACTCGTCGTCGGAATCGTTTGTTGATCTCGCTGGGCAAGCCCTTCCTCCCCTCCGGGTCGTGCGACCGCTTCAGTCTTCTTCTCTCGCCGGGCGACGTTTCACGTGGCGCAGTCTCTTCTTCCAATCCTCTCGCATCAGGACGTCGACCGCATCGGTGATGGTGACGGTGCCAAGCAGATGGTCTTCTTCATCGACAACCGGCAGCGCGAGGAGATCATACTTCGCGATGATCTGAGCGACCTCCTCGTCGTCCGCGTCCACACGGGCTCGCGCGAGATCAGTGTTCATGAACTCGCGCACCGGTTGGTCGGGGGGCGAGATGATCAACTCGCGTAGCGACAGGACGCCGACGAGCCTCTCCTCCTGATCGACCACGAACACGTAGTAGATGGAATCCGCCGAGGGCGCCGTGCTCCGCAGTTGGTCGATGACGCCCTGAGCGGTCATCGTGTCCGTGACGGTGACGTAGTCCGTGGTCATCAAGCCGCCTGCGGACTCATCATCATAGGTTAACAGCTCTTTGACGTCCTCCGCCTCTTCTTCCTCCATCATGTCCTTGTCTTCCATCATCTCGAGCAGGTCTTCGCGCAAATCCGAGGGTAGGTCTCCCAACAGATCAGCCGCTTCGTCGGGATCCATCTCTGCGATGATTTCCGCGGCCCGTTCATCTTCAAGGCTTTCGATGATGGCCGTCTGAACATCCTCTTCAATCTCGGCGAGGGCCTCCGCGGCAACCTCCGCGTCGAGCTGCTCGAACAC
>JACQGJ010000073.1 GCA_016199605.1 Armatimonadota bacterium
GGAGACAACATTCGGGTGTCGATTGAGTTGATCCAGCCGATAGCGACCGAAGAAGGGCTACGGTTTGCGATCCGGGAAGGCGGTCGTACCGTCGGCGCCGGCGTTGTCACCAAGATCAACGAGTAGTCGTGTCGTCGATGTCTGCGAAGGTTGAGTAACACATAAGGGAAAGCCATGATGGGTTCGATGGCAATTGCGGGAGGAATGGATGGCGGGCGATAAGATACGAATTCGATTGAAGGCCTTTGACCATAAGCTGCTGGATCAAGCCGCTGAAGAGATCGTGCGGACAGCGCGGCAGACCGGCTCGGGCATCTCGGGCCCTGTGCCGCTGCCGACCGAGAAGAACGTCTACTGCGTTATTCGCTCACCGTTTATCGACAAAGAATCCATGGAGCACTTCGAGATCCGCACACACAAACGGTTGATTGACATTGTGAATCCGGATCCGCGAACCGTCAACGCGCTGATGAGCCTGGAAGTTGCCAGCGGCGTTGACATTGAAATCAAACTGTAGATTGGGAACCAGTGATGGCAAAAATCAATGGTCTTTTAGGTCGCAAAGTCGGGATGTCCACCGTCTTCACGGAAACCGGTGAACAGGTTCCGGTGACGGTGATACAGGCGGGCCCTTGCTCGGTCGTGCAGATCAAGAAGCAGGAAACTGATGGCTACTACGCCGTCCAGTTGGGATACGGCGAATATCCGCCCGGTCACGAGAAATCGAGCGGCAGTGTTCCTCGCGGAAGAGCCGGCAATCGGGCAAAGGGCCGACCCAACAAGCCGATGGTGGGCCACTTCGCGAAGAAGAACCTGGCAGCCAGGAAGTGTCTGGCAGAGTTTGGGTTTGCTCCCGGGGCCGAGCTCCACCTCGGCGACGAAGTAAAGGTCGACCTCTTCAAAATCGGGGAGAAAGTCAAGGTCCAGGGAGTCTCGAAGGGCAAAGGCTTTGCCGGTGTAATGCGACGGCATCATTTCAGTGGCCAGGGGGCCTCGCATGGCGCCAAGATCCATCGGAAGCCCGCGTCCGCGGGAGCAACGGACCCGGCGCGAGTATTCAAGGGGAAGAGAGGTCCGGGCCACATGGGGAGCGAGAAGGTCACAATTCGCGGACTCAAGGTCGTTGATGTTGACTTGGGGCGAAACCTCCTGCTCGTCAAGGGTCCTGTGCCGGGCGCACCGGGCGGGCTGCTCCGCATCGAGGCGATTGGTTGACGCGCGGACCAGGCTCCGGTAAGCGGCACTACTTCGGAGGCATGAAATACAATGGCAGAAGTTGCTCTTTATAATGGCCGTGGAGAACGAGTCGGAACGGTTCAACTGGACCCGGCAGTTTTTGACACGGAAATGAACGAACCGTTGCTTCACCAGGTGGTTACCGCTCAACTGGCGAACAGTCATCAAGGAACCTCCAGCACTCTCACTCGCGGTGAAGTGAGGCGCAGCGGCCGCAAAGCCTGGAGGCAAAAAGGCACCGGGCGAGCGCGTCAGGGGACGCGCAGTGCACCCCATTGGACGGGTGGCGGTGTGACTTTCGGGCCTCGTCCCGGTTTGGTTGAGAAGCATGTCCCTAAGAAAATGCGCAAGAAGGCGATGGGGATTGCTTTGAGCGCCAAAGTCGCAGAGGAGGCTTTCTACGTCGTGGAATCACTGGAGCTTCCCGAAGGCAGAACGCGCAATATGATTACCATCCTGGACAACATGGGGTTGAGCGGCAAGAAGGTTTTGCTCGTGCTCGAGGCGGCCGATCCCATCGTCGCGCAGGCCTCCGCAAACATCAATGGTACTCGCACGCAAACGCTGCAGCAAACGAGCGTGGTGGACCTTATGCGGTACCACCACGTGATTATGACTCAAGCCGCCGTGCATGAGGTCGAAGGGAGGCTGTCGGTCTGATGGATGCTTATATGGTCATTGAAAGACCACTGGTAACGGAAAAGAGCGTTTCGGGCGCGCGGGCCGGGAAATACACCTTCAAGGTGCATCGCCAGGCGAACAAAATTGAGATTCGCAAAGCGGTTGAGGAGAAGTTCAAGGTCAAAGTCGCGGATGTGAATACCGTAACCGTTCGGGGGAAAAGCAGGAGGATGGGCAGGTTCCGTCCGGGGCGGACCTCAGATTGGAAGAAAGCTATTGTCACTTTGGCCCCGGGGCACAAGATTCCGCTGTTCGAGGGAATGTAGTGCAGCAGGGAATCCAGTCGTTTCTGCCGGAGGTATCAAGATTTCGGCCATGGCGACTGGCGGACCTCACAAGCGAAATTGTTGAAACGGAGTTCCCTTAATGGGCATACGAAAGCTTAAGCCAACAACCCCAAGCCGGAGGCAGATGACGGTCGCAACCTTCGACGAGATCACCTCCGTGAATCCCGAGAAGAGCCTGCTGGCCCCCTTGAAGAGCAAGGCCGGGCGCAACAATCTTGGGAGAGTAACTACTCGTCATCGGGGAGGTGGGCACAAGCGCCGGTACCGAATCATCGACTTTAGAAGGAACAAGGACGAGGCCGTCGCCGAGGTCCTGAGCGTTGAATATGATCCAAACCGTTCCTCCCGCATTGCCTTAGTGAGATACGAGGATGGGGAGAAGCGGTACATCATCGCTCCGGACGGACTCAGAGTCGGCGACAAGCTTCAGTCGGGCGGTGAGGCGGAGATCCGGATCGGAAACGCCCTCCCCTTGGAGCGAATCCCAACCGGGCAAACTGTACACAACATCGAGTTGACTCCGGGAAAAGGCGGGCAATTGGCCCGCAGCGCGGGTTGTGGGGCGCAGTTGATGGCAAAGGAAGGCAAGTATGCTCACATCAAGCTGCCCTCCGGCGAAATGAGGCTTATCAGCGTGAAGTGCCGCGCAACCATCGGTGCAGTTGGGAATAGCGACCATGATGCCATCAACCTGGGGAGCGCGGGCCGCAGACGCCACATGGGTATTCGACCGACGGTTCGTGGGAAAGCCATGAACCCGGACAGTCATCCGCATGGTGGGGGCGAGGGCGGCACCTCGGTGGGACGCAAGAAGAGCGGACCTGTCAGCCCTACGGGAGTTCCGGCCATCGGGTACCGAACCCGGAAGAAGAAGCTCTCTGACCGGTACATCGTGCGGCGTCGGGGTAGCAAGTAATCCATTCCAAGCGTTCAGTGAGAGGATTTTCTGGGAAATGGCACGTTCGATCAAGAAGGGACCTTACGCAAATCCTACGCTCTTGAAGCGGATTGAGCAGATGAACAACACGGGCGACAAGCGGGTGATCAAGTGCTGGTCACGCCAATCCACCATTTACCCTGAAATGGTAGGACACACGATTGCGGTCCACGATGGTCGCAAGCACGTGCCGGTCTACGTTACGGAGAACATGGTGGGGCACAAGCTGGGTGAGTTTGCCCCAACACGAACCTTCCGGCGACACGGGTCGCACACAGAGCGGACCTCCACGTTAACTTAGTTTAGAGATCCGAAGGAAAGGAACGACATTCACATGGCGAGAGCAGTCGCCCGATTCATACGAACTTCACCTCACCGGCTTCGTCGGGTGGCCAACCTGATTCGGGGCAAAGAGGTCAGCGAGGCCAGTAACATCCTTCGCTTGCTGCCCAACAAGGGGGCTCGACTTTTGAGGAAAGTCGTGGAATCAGCAGCCGCCAACGCGGAGAACAACGAAGAACTCAGTCGGGACAACCTGTTTGTGGCTCGAGTGATGATTGACGAAGGCCCCACGTTCAAGCGATTCTGGCCGCGGGGTCGGGGACGGGCAGACACGCTCCTGAAGCGAACCAGCCATATCATGGTGGAAGTCGACGAGAAAGAATAAACAGCGTCTGAGGAACAGCAACAGTTCGGAGGTATTTATCAGTGGGTCAAAAGGTCCATCCTATCGGTCTAAGGCTCGGAATCAACAAGACCTGGGCAAGCAAATGGTACTCAAAAAAGCACTACCGCGACTTCCTACTCGAAGACTTGAAGATTCGGAACTTGATTCAGAGCTATTTCAAGGGGCAGACCCCTCCGAAAGACGCAGCGATATCCCGGATTGAAATCGACCGGGCAGTTACGAAAGTGAATGTTGTCATCCATACTGCAAAACCCGGCATCATCATTGGTCGAGGAGGCCGGGATGTCGATAATCTCAGGGAGCATACTCAGAAAAGGATCGGCAAGGAAGTACACGTCAGCGTGGTTGAGGTGAAGAACCCAGAATTGAATGCCCAACTCGTTGCCGAAAGCGTTGCCAGCCAGATTGAGCGACGAGTCGCCTTCAGACGCGCCATCCGACAGGCGGTTACCCGAACGATGAAAAACCCCCAGGCTAAAGGCATCAAGATACGATGCGGAGGTCGTCTGGGCGGGAACGAAATGGCCCGCATTGAGGAAGCCAAAGATGGAAGCATCCCCCTCCATACTCTCCGGGCGGATGTCGACTTCGGTTTTGCCGAAGCCGGAACCACCTACGGAAACATCGGAGTCAAAGCGTGGATCTACAAGGGTGACATCCTTCCACCGAAAGCCTTGAAGGCCTTGGAAGCCGCCAAGGCGCGAGCAGAAGTGGAGAAGCATGCTGCTGCTGAAGCGGAAGTCCAAGCCCGGTTGGAGGGAGCGGCCGCAACTGGCGCGGAGTCCCCCGCCGACGGGCAGCCGCTGGCTGAAGTTGTTCGGGGAGATGCGGAGGAGGTTACGGGCAATGTTGCTGCCGAGTAAGGTTAAGTACCGCAAGATGCATCGCGGGCGACGCCGCGGCAAGGCGTACCGGGGAGCGACTCTCGCTTTTGGGGAATACGGCCTGCAAGCCCAGGAAACCTGCTGGCTGAACTCACGCCAGATCGAAGCGGCCCGTATCGCCATGACCAGCTACATCAAGCGCGGCGGAAAGGTGTGGATTCGGATCTTCCCGGACAAGCCGGTGACCAAGAAGCCTGCGGAAACTCGCATGGGGAGCGGGAAAGGCTCACCGGAATTCTGGGTCGCTGTGATCCGTCCCGGTCGCGTTCTTTTCGAAATGAGTGGCGTCGATCCCACTCTTGCCCGCGAGGCGATGCGCAGGGCCGCGATGAAGCTGCCCATCCGCACCAAGTTCATCATCCGGGAGGAAGTGGAAAATGCCTGAGGGAAAACTCAGCGACCTGCGGAACCATCTCCGAGACGCCTCGGAGGAGGAGTTGCTTCAAGAACTCGATAAGGCCAGGGCTAACCTGTTTACCTTCCGATACCAGGCTGCGACTCATCAGCTTGAGAACGTCATGAGAATCCGACAGGAACGGAAGCAGATTGCACGGATCCAGACAATCCGTCGGCAGAGGGAATTGGGCGGAAAAAGAGGCAGGAAAGGCTGAGTAAGGAATGGTCTCAACTGAACAGGGTCATCACGGAGAACAATCAATGAGGGAACGAGGAAGCCGTAAAGTCAGAGAAGGAGTCGTAGTGAGCGACGCAATGGATAAGACCGTCGTGGTAGCGGTACGCACCCTTACCCGCCATCCTCTCTACCAGAGGGTTATCCGGCGCACGAAAAAAATGAAAGCTCACGACGAGACGAATGAGTGCCGCGTCGGCGACCGTGTTCGAGTCACGGAAACACGTCCCCTCAGCAAAGAAAAGCATTGGCGCGTCACACGGATTGTAGAGAAGGCAAAGTAGCCGATTCTTGGACGAGGAAGGGCTGGTCTCGGGGACGAGGAAAGCAGTGCTTTCCCCACCTCGATTCAAGCAGAAGGATGCAACATGAAAGTATACACACCGGATAACGTCCGCAACGTGGTGCTTGCCGGGCAGAGCGGAGGCGGCAAGACGACCTTGGCTGATGGGACGTTATTTGTTTCCGGGGCGGTCAGTCGATTTGGGAAGGTGGCCGACGGAAGCAGTGTTTTTGATTTTGAGTTGGAAGAACATGCGCGGAGGAGCACGGTTTTTTCCACCGCCGGATTTGCTGAGTGGAGGAGCCATCGCATCACGATTCTCGACACTCCGGGATTTGCCGATTTCTTTGGGTCGGTTTCCGGTCCCTTAAACGTTGCGGAAGGGGTCGCCCTGGTGATTTCGGCGGTTGACGGCCTTGAAGTTCAGGCGGAACGCGCCTGGGAGATGGCCCGCAAGAAGGGACTGGCGGGTCTGACGTTTGTGAATCGTATGGATGTTGACCGGGCTGATTTTGCTTCGCACTTTGACAGCATTCGGCAACGGCTGCACATAACGCCCGTTGCCCTGTGTATTCCGATCGGTGCGAGCGAGACCTTTCAGGGGATCATCGATGTCCTGAGAGGCAAAGCCCTGAAGTTTGATGCCAACGGCAAACCCCAGGAAGAGGAGATCCCCGCTGACTGCCAGGCGGCCTGTGAGGCGGCCCGTGAGTCCCTCGCGGAAGCGGCTGCCGAGGGTTCCGACGAGTTGCTTGAGAAGTATCTCGACGGACAGACGCTTTCAGAGCAGGAGATCCTGAGTGGAATGAGGACCGCCATCCAGGAGGGCAAGGTGATGCCAGTGTTGTGTGGCGCTGCTGACAAGGGGATCGGCGTATCCTGTTTCATGGACGCCGTCATCGACTTTTTCCCGAACCCGAACCAGTTGCCTCCGGTCGAAGGGCACAAGGCAAACAGCGAAGAGGCGATTTCCGTGGAACGCTCCACCACCGGCCCGCTTGCCGCTCTCGTGTTCAAAACTGTTGCCGATCCCTATGTGGGTCGCATGACCTATCTGCGGGTTTTTTCGGGAACGGTCAAGTCTGACTCCGAGGTCTTCAACGCCAAGGCCGGTCAGAAAGAAAGGATTGGCCAGTTGTTTCAGATGCAGGGGAAGGAGAACAACCCGGTAGCGAGCGCGTCGGCAGGTGACATCGTCGCGGTCGCCAAGTTGGAGCACACCAACACAGGTCAAACTCTGACTTCTGAGGCGCCGGGCTTGATTCTGGAGCCTCCGACCTACCCGAGACCTTCCATGTGGCTTGCCGTCCGCCCGAAAACCCGGACGGATGAGGACAAAATGGGATCGGGACTTCGCCGGCTGGTGGAAGAGGAACCATCTTTACAACACTATCGGGAGCATGAGACGGGTGAGACCATCCTGGCAGGCCTGGGTGATGTGCACTTGCATTCTGCCATCGACCGCATGAAACGGAAGTTTGGTGTGGAGTTGGAGACGGCGACGCCGCGGATTCCTTACAAAGAGACGATTCGATCGAAAGCGACGGCTGAGGGAAAGCATAAGAAGCAAAGCGGCGGGGCAGGACAATTCGGCGTCGCCGAGATCGAGGTCGAGCCCTTACCGCGAGGCGCCGGGTTCGAGTTCGTGGACGCGATTGTCGGTGGAGCGATCTCCGGCAAGTACATCCCTTCGGTGGAGAAAGGGATCCGGGATCGAATGGCGCGCGGTGGGGTCTCTGGGTACCAGTTGACCGATTTTAGAGTTCGTTTGTGCGACGGCAAGGAACACCCTGTCGATTCAAACGACATTTCCTTTCAGATGGCGGGACGTCTCGCTCTCGAGATAGCAGTGCCCCAGGCCAGCCCGTACCTGGTCGAACCGATTATGGATGTCGACATCACGATTCCAGACGACAACATCGGGGACGTAATTGGTGATCTGAACAGCAGAAGAGGTCGGGTTCTGGGAACGGAGCCCCTTGGAGGGACCCAGGTCGTGAAAGCCCAGGTCCCACTCTCCGAGATGTATCGCTACAGTGCCGATCTGCGTTCGATGTCCAGAGGGCGCGGCAGCTTTCAGATGGAGTTCTCGCACTATGAAGAAGTTCCGGCGCATCTCGCGGAACAGATCATTGCGGAAAGTAAGAAAGACAAGGATTCGTCGTAGGTTCAGGAGCGATTGGGATGATTTGTCCACAAACTCGACTTAAGGTTGCTGATAATTCCGGGGCAAGAGAACTGATGTGCATTCGCGTCTTACGTGGGTCTGATGCCGGATATGCAAACATCGGCGACCAGATCATAGCAACGGTGAAAGTGAGCGCCCCAGCGGCGCCCATCAAAAAGGGGACTGTGGTGAAGGCGGTTGTGGTTCGTTCAAAACAAGGCATCCGACGTCCCGATGGGTCCTTCATCCGGTTTGATGAAAACGCGGCGGTGATTATCGACGCGCAAAACAACCCGACCGGCACCCGTATCTTTGGGCCCGTGGCCCGAGAGCTGAGAGACCAGAAGTACATGAAAATCGTGTCCCTGGCCCCGGAAGTGGTTTAGGAGTCCAGCGAGGGAGAAGAATGGGAAAGACGCAACACATCAAAAAAGGCGACCAAGTCATAGTCCTCTCAGGGGACGACGGACCCCACGGTGGGAGAGCGGGCAGACGCGGGCGCGTAGTCCAGGTTCTTCCCGACAAGGACCGCCTTGTCGTCGAAGGGGTTAACATCGTTATCAAACATCGCAGAGGCGGCCGCCGTCAGGTTCCTTCGCAGATCCAGACAGGGCGCATTGAAATGCCGGCGGCGGTTCATCGCTCGAAGGTCATGCTGGTGTGTCCTCGATGTGATCGTCCCACTCGGGTCCACATGCGGGTAGCTGAGGACGGGGTCAGATCGAGAGTCTGCCACCGTTGCGAGGAAGTTGTGGATCAAGTCTGAGGACTCAGTTCCTCAGGGGGGAAGGATTGGAGAGCCTTGGACTTTCCAATAGGAGTTGAGGCATGGCATCAAGGTTGAAAGAACGCTATCAAAGTGAAATCGTCGGGAAGCTCCGAGAACAGTTCGGCTATGATAATGTGATGCAGGTCCCGCGATTGGAGAAGGTTATCGTCAACATGGGGGTCGGAGAGGCAAAGGAAGATCCCAAGCTGCTGGACGCGGCAGCGAAGGACTTGGCGACAATCGTAGGGCAGAAGCCCAAGGTTAACCGGGCGAAGAAGTCCATCGCCGGGTTCAAGATCCGACAGGGGCTGGCGATCGGTTGCTCGGTGACGTTGCGCAGCGAGCGCATGTATGAGTTCCTGGATCGTCTGCTGAATGCAGCTATTCCGAGGATTAGAGACTTCCAGGGCCTGCCCGCTCGCAGTTTCGACGGGCGCGGGAACTACACTATCGGGTTGAAAGAGCAGTTGATTTTCCCGGAGATCGCTTACGATGACGTTGTGAAAGTCAGGGGAATGGATATCGTGATTGTCACCTCCGCGAAGTCCGATGAGGAGTCCCGCGCCTTGCTGAAGGCAATCGGGGTCCCGTTGCGTAACAGTTAGGTCAGCGGATTCTTCCCCCACTGGGGGGTTCAGATTAGAACAGGAGTTTGGATGTGGCGAAAACATCGTTAGTCGTGAAAAGCCAGCGGCAGCCCCGATTCAAGGTTCGCAAGTATAACCGATGCGGACTCTGCGGACGGCCGCGAGCCTACATGCGCAAGTTTGGAATGTGTCGGATCTGCTTTCGAGAGCTCGCGCGCAAGGGCATGGTTCCGGGAGTCACCAAATCGAGTTGGTGATTCGCACCAGGACCGGCCCGTCCAGGCAATAACATATCTTTGTGAGGAATAAAACCAGGTGTATACTGATCCCATTGCAGATTTTCTGACCCGTATTCGCAACGCGTCTCGGGCAAAGCATGAAGACGTGAAAGCCCCCGTATCGAAGCTGAAGTTGGAGATCGTTCGGGTCCTCAAAGAAGAGGGCTATGTCGAGAGCTACCAGCACATCGAGAACGAAGTGCAGGGCGTCCTTCGGGTAGTCCTGCGGTACCATGGATCCCGGCGCAGTCCCATTATCAGCGGGATCGATCGAGTGAGCACACCCGGTCGGCGATACTACGTGGGGAAAGATAACATCCCGCGCGTTCTGGGCGGCCTGGGGACCACGATCCTGACCACGCCGAAGGGAGTGCTGACTGACCGCGACGCCCTCAAGCTCGGTGTGGGTGGCGAAGTGTTGTGCAAGGTCTGGTAGTTGTGAGAGCCTCGCGCAGCCGCTTGGTTCTGGCAGCCCATCTCGTTGAGGAGTGATGACATGTCTCGAATTGGTCGGGCGCCTGTGGCAATCCCTCAAGGCGTGACCGTTGAATGTAGCGATAGTCTTTTCAGAGCCTCCGGACCTAAAGGTTCCCTGGAGTTGAAGGTACACCCCGACATGCGTGTCGAGGTGGAACCGGAGCAGGTTCTGGTGAAGCGGCCCACCGACTCTAAGAATCACAGGGCGCTTCACGGATTGACCCGAGCGCTCATCGCCAATATGACCCATGGCGTCCACGAGGGGTTTGCCAAAATCCTGGAACTGCGGGGCGTCGGTTACCGGGCTGAGTTGCAGGGCAGCAAGCTGGTTCTGCAGGTGGGATACTCGCATCCCGTGGAAATGCCGATTCCGGCGGGTCTATCGCTGGACGTGGTGTCAAGCACACCGAACTCTGAGAACGGTTACCTGACCGCGAAAATCACGATTCAGGGAATCGACAAGCAGTTAATCGGAGATTTCGCTTCGGAGGTTCGCGGCGTTCGGTCCGTGGAGCCGTACAAAGGCAAAGGCTTGCGATACAGCACCGAGGTGGTTCGGAAGAAGCTTGGTAAGGCTGGAAAGGCCGGAGAAGGCCGCAAGTAGTCCTGACAAAGCATGAACGGATATTGTGGAGTGATCGATAGATGAAAGTTAAGACCCGAAGAGATGCAAAAAAGCGCAGGCATCTACGGTTGAGAAACAAGATTCACGGGACCGCTCAAAGGCCCCGCCTGTGTGTGAATCGAACCTTGAAGCACTGCTACGCTCAGATCATCAATGATGACGAGGGCCGTACGCTGGTCAGTGCGTCGACCCTTGATATGACAATCAAAGACGACGTGGCCAGTACTGGCAACATGGAAGCCGCAGCCAAGGTCGGTGCCCTGGTGGCACAGCGAGCCAAAGAAAGAGGAATCGAGCAGGTTGTCTTTGACCGCACGGGCAACCGCTACCATGGACGGATGCAGCGCCTCGCTGAAGCCGCTCGGGAGGGCGGACTGGATTTCTGAACGTCCTGAACCCCCCCTGGGGGGAGCAAGCACCCAAGGGG
Source organism: Armatimonadota bacterium (assembly GCA_016199605.1). Classification (GTDB taxonomy): domain Bacteria; phylum Armatimonadota; class Abditibacteriia; order CG2-30-59-28; family CG2-30-59-28; genus JACQGJ01. Next base: position 10,958 of record JACQGJ010000073.1, read on the forward strand.
CAATAAAGGGGAGGTCGGAACTTGCCACGCATTGAAGTTGAAAACCTTGAGCTGGAAGAGAAAGTGATCCACTTGAAGCCTGTTGCCAAGACGGTGAAGGGCGGCCGCAAGCGTCGGTTTAGCGCTCTGGTTGTTGTCGGCGACGGGAAAGGACACGTGGGTGCCGCTATCGGGAAGGCTGTCGGAGTCCCTGACGCGATTCGGAAGGGGGCAATGAAAGCGAAAACCCGGATGATCCAGGTGCCCTACAACGGCACTACCATTCCTTATACCGTCGTGGGAAGAGTCGGCTCTGCTCGCGTCCTCCTCAAGCCCGCGTCACCCGGAACCGGTGTGATTGCCGGAGGCCCGGTTCGAGCAGTGGTGGAAGCGGCTGGCATCAGAGACATCCTGACCAAGTCTTTGGGGAGCGATAATCCAACGAACTGTGTTTGGGCTGCCCTTGACGGTCTTAAGCAACTGCAATCGCCGACGGAGGTTGCTGCGTTGCGCGGGGTGTCCGTGGATCAATTTCCCATGTATTTGAGAGAGTTACCACCAGAAGGAGACAAGTACGATGAGCAACCCATCCTCCAGCGGGCAGACCTTGAAGGTCACCTTGCGGAAGAGCCCGATCGGCTTTCCCAAGAATCAAAAGGCGACGACCAGGTCGTTGGGACTTAGCCGGATGAATCAGACGGTTAACCACCCCGACAGTCCGTCAGTGCGGGGAATGGTCAATAAAGTGAGGCATCTGGTGCAAGTGGAAGTGGCCGCAGGCGAGCCGTCGATCGAGGAACATGGAGTGGACGCTTAGATGAAAATCGAAGACATAAGACCTGGTAAGGGAGCGCGCCATCGCAAGAAACGCGTGGGCCGGGGACAGGGTTCAGGACACGGCAAGACGTCCTGTCGCGGTCACAAAGGGCAGCACGCGCGGGGGACCGTTCGCCTCGGGTTCGAAGGGGGCCAGATGCCCCTGCAACGGCGACTGCCAAAGCTGCGCGGAATTAGTCGCTCGGCGATGCCCTCGGGCATGCTTCGGGACTCCTGGGGCATCGTCAATGTGGGCCAACTCGACCAGTTCGAGGCCGGCACGACCGTAACCGCTCAGCTACTCAAAGAACGGCGTGTAGTCAAGAAGCTCGGTAAAGGTCTGCGTGTCCTGGGAGAAGGCAAGCTGTCGAAAGCGATTACCGTGCAGGCTCTGCATTTCAGCGAGTCGGCGCGGTCCAAAATCGAAGCTGCCGGTGGAAAGGCAGAGGTGGTCTGATTTGCTGGCGAATCTCGCCGCTGCGATGAAGTTTCCCGATCTGCGGGGGCGTTTGCTCTTTGTGGTAGGGATGATTGGCGTCTATGTCTTTGGGCTATGGATACCCGTGCCGGGGATCAATCGGGAGGCCTTGCAGCGATTGTTTGAGCAGGGCGGGGATTTGTTCAGCATGTTGGACGTTTTCTCCGGCGGGGCACTGAAGCGGTTCTCGATTTTTGCGATGGGCATTATGCCCTACATTAACGCTTCTATCATCTTTCAACTGCTGGCTATCGCGATCCCTCAGATCAAGGAATTGCAGAAGGAAGGGGAGTATGGACGAAGGAAGATCTCGCAATACACCCGTTATCTGACGGTCGTGCTTGCCTTCGCGCAGGCGTTTGGTGTTGTGATCACGCTTCGGAACCAGGACATTCTTGCTGCGGGCACGAGCTTTTTTGCTGTCATCCAAGTGGCGTTGACTCTCACGGCAGGGACCTCCTTCCTAATGTGGTTGGGGGAGCAGATAACGGATAAGGGCATCGGGAACGGAGTATCAATGATCATCTTCACCGGGATCATGGCTCAGGTGCCGAGCCAGGTGAGCAGCACTTACAATGTCCTGCAAGGCGGTGGGATCACTTTCTTTGACGTGCTGAAACTGGTGATCTTCTTCGTGCTGACCATCGTTTTTGTTGTCTACATTACCCAGGGGGAGCGCCGGATTCCTGTTCGGTATGGGGATCGCATCGCAGGTCGGCGTGTGATTCGGGGGGCCAGGACCCATTTGCCTTTGAGAGTGAACCAGGCGGGAGTGATTCCGATCATCTTTGCGGTATCCGTCGTCTTGTTCCCTGCAACGATAGCGAAATTCGTGCCACCCGGAAAGGAATTGAATATCTTTGGATGGGAGATCGATCTCAGCTATCTCGCGCAGAAGATCTCTGATCTCTTCACTCCGGGGCAGAGCGTGTTCGCAGCCGTCTTGTACGCGTTGCTCGTGTTGGGGTTCACGTACTTTTATACCGCTGTGGTGTTCGATCCTCGCGAGGTCGCTGACAACCTGAAGAAATACGGCGGCCAGATTCAGGGGTTCAGTCCGGGGTTGCCGACTGCGCAATACCTTGATCGAGTGCTGACGCGGATCACCTTTGCCGGAGGGGTTTTCCTGGCGGTGGTCGCGTTACTGCAGTACTGGATCCCCACCTGGACCGGTGTGAACACTTTCGGCTTGGTGGGAGGCACCACACTTTTGATCGTGGTGGGCGTGGCGATTGAGTTGATGCAGCAGATCGAGCAACAACTCAAGCTGCGCCAATACGAGGGTTTCATGAAGTAAATAGGTTGGTCAGCGACGAGCCCGGGCGACGGAGGAATAGCAAATTGCAGAACCGGTCCCTCGTTGCGTCTCTGCACTCTCTTGAATCTCAGGAGGTAGAGTCTCATGCGACTCATTCTGTTGGGACCACCGGGATGCGGCAAAGGCACCCAGGCAGCATTGTTGGCGGAGTATCTCAAGATACCAACCATATCGACGGGGGAAATGTTTCGAGCAGCGGTGCATCACGGCACCGAGCTTGGCCAGCGGGCCGCTGAGTTCATGAACCGAGGCGAGTTGGTGCCGGACGAGTTGACCGTCGGACTTCTGGAAGAGCGCATCAGCCAGAAGGATTGCGCCCAGGGATTTCTTCTGGATGGATTTCCCCGTACGCTCGGCCAGGCGGAAGCGCTGAAAGGGATGCTTCAGGATATGTCCATCGCGCTGGACGTCGTGGTGGACATTGCGTTGGAGGATGAAGTGATCATCGGTCGCCTGTGCGATCGTCGAGTGTGCGCGGACTGCGGGAAGACTTACCATCTCGTCGCTTCTCCCCCCAAGGGCGAGGGCGTTTGTGATGAATGCGGCGGCAAGGTGATCCAGAGGTCCGATGACAGGCCGGACACGGTTCGGAATCGACTGGAAGTATATCGCACGCAGACCGAACCTTTGATCGGCTACTATCGTCGTCAAGGATTGCTCAAAGACGTTGACGGCCACGGGGGCATGGATGAAGTGCAATCCAGAATCCGCGAGGTCCTGGTCTCGTAAGCCGAGCTGTGGAATCCTCGCGAGGAATTAGAGAGTCGACGGTAGGTTCGTAAGCTTGGGCTGGAGGATTCGAGTATGCCGAAAGAGAAGGGCGTAGAAGTTGAGGGGAAGGTCTTGGAGACGTTGCCCAACGCCATGTTCCGTGTTGAGTTGGAGAACGGGCATGAGGTCATGGCGCACATCTCGGGGAAGATACGCATGAACTTCATCCGTATCTTGCCGGGGGATCGGGTTCTGCTGGAGCTTTCACCCTACGACCTTACACGCGGCCGGATCCTTTACCGGTATAAGTAACCAAAACTGACGCAATGCGGCGTTGCGCCGTGGGGAGTCAAGCAGAAGAGGACGAACATGAAAGTAAAGCCTTCCGTCAAAAAAATGTGCGAAAAGTGCAGGATCATCCGAAGACACGGCAAGGTGAGGGTGATCTGCGAAAAGGCGAAACACAAACAACGGCAAGGATGAGATTCGGCCCCGGCGAGTCCATCGCAGGAGTCCGGCTATCGCGGAGGTATTCCATTGGCAAGAGTTGCAGGTGTAGATTTACCGAGAGACAAGCGAATCGAGGTTGCGCTGACTTACATCTACGGAATCGGTCAGACAACCAGCAAGAGGATCATTGATCGGGTGCGCATCAACCCGGACACGCGGGTCCATGACCTGACCGAGCAGGAGATCAGTCGGTTGCGAGAGGTTCTTGAGCGGGATTATCAAGTCGAAGGAGATCTGCGTCGCGAGGTCACGACTAACATCAAACGCTTGATTGAGATTGGCAGCTACCGCGGCCTCCGGCATCGGCGAGGATTACCGGTAAGGGGTCAGCGCACCAGTACGAATGCCCGCACACGGAAGGGGCCGCGCAAAACGGTGGGTGTGAAGAGGAAAAAGTAAGGGACAAAGGCGGCTGTCCACTCAGCCGGGTGAGAATCTGTATTCGGTAAATCCTAAGGCCGGGTCGACACGCACGATCCGCGACAGTCAGGGAGTCAGGCAAAATGGCAGAAGGTCGCTCAACAAAGGGCAAGAAGCGGGAAAAGAAGCACGTGGTCAAAGGGCTGGCGTTTATCCAGGCCACCTTTAACAATACCATCATCACGATCACTGATCCGGAGGGGAAGGCGGTATCCTGGGCCAGTGCGGGCACAGTCGGTTTCAAAGGAACCAAGAAAGGCACTCCCTTTGCCGCTCAGTTGGCGGCCCAGTCCTGTGGACGCAAAGCGATGGACGTGGGAATGAGGCGTATCGACATCTTCGTCAAAGGACCAGGCTCCGGACGCGAAACTGCCATCCGGTCTCTTCAGTCGCTGGGGCTTGAGATTGGGAACATCCGGGATGTGACGCCCATCCCTCACAATGGTTGTCGCCCGAAGAAGAGAAGGCGGGTGTAGAGATTCAGAACGACGAACGGCGGGGGGCGGAAATTGGTCAAATCAGCCTGAAGATTTCCGCGGGACTTAAAGGAGGCATTTGATTGGCTAAGTATCGTGGGCCGGTATGCAGGCTCTGTCGACGGGCGGGAGTGAAACTCTTGCTGAAGGGTGAGAAATGCTACGGCCCGAAGTGCGAGATCGAGAAGAGGAATGTGCCCCCGGGGGCGCACGGTGAGATGAGGAGAAAGCTCTCCGACTACGCAGTTCGTTTGCAGGAAAAGCAAAAGGCGCGCCGGACCTACGGAGTCATGGAGAGACAGTTCAAAAGCTACTTCTCTGAGGCTACGCGCCACACAGGAGTTACTGGCGAGATACTCCTGCAATTGCTGGAGCGGCGTCTCGACAATGTCATCTATCGTCTGGGGTGGGCCCCCTCGCGCAAAGAAGCGAGAATGCTTGTCACTCACCGCCACTTCCTGCTCAACAGCCGGCCAGTCAATGTGCCATCTATCCTCGTGACTATTGGTGACGTTCTCGCCGTAAAGCCCGTCAGCCGCTCGAAAACCGGCCTCAAGGATCATGTCGAGGAATCGCAGAACCGAAGCATCCCCACCTGGTTGTGGAAGACCCCGGACGGTTTTGAGGGGAAGATCATGAGCATTCCTGCCCGAGCGGATATTGACACCCAGGTGGAAGAGCAGTTGATTGTAGAGTACTATTCGCGATAGGCGGGAGCGACCTTGGCCAGCTTGCACGTTCTTGCCGGGAGGCGATTTGTTTTATGTTGGAATTAGTGAAGCCAAAAGTTCGTTGTCAGGAGCAGTTGGAGCGATACGGGAAGTTCATCGTTGAGCCCCTCGAGAGAGGTTACGGGACGACCCTTGGGAATTCTCTCCGAAGAGTGCTGCTTTCTTCCCTCGACGGAGCGGCCGTAAGCTCCGTCAAAATCGAAGGAATCCAGCACGAGTTCACGACCCTCAAAGGTGTCACGGAGGACTGCACCGAGATCATCCTGAATCTCAAAGAATTGGCGATCGGCATGACCGAGGGGTCCTTGGATGAACAGAAGATCGGGCGGATCGAGGCGCGCGGAGAAGGGGAAGTCACGGGGGCTGATGTTGTATTGCCTCCAGGTCTCGAGGTGGTTACCCCGGAGCTTCACATCGCGACGTTGACGACGAAGTCAGCCAATCTGAACATGGAGCTTTTCATCGAGAAAGGGAAAGGCTACGTGCCCGCCCAGAAGAAAGACCGATCGAACTTCCAGGTGGGGCAGATTCCTCTGGATGCCATCTTCTCTCCCATCCGCAGGGTTAACTACTTCGTGGAGCCCACGCGGGTCGGGCACAAGAGTGACTATGATCGTCTGATCATGGAGATCTGGACGGATGGTTCCATTGAGCCGAATCGCGCCCTCACCGAGGCCGCCAAGATTCTCGGCAGCTATCTTCACCTCTTCTTCGACTTCATCGAGCGGGAGGAGGAAGAAAAGAAAAGCGAACAAGACCAGGTTTTCAAGCGAGACCGGGTACTGGAGTATCGGACTGATGATCTCGATTTCTCCGTTCGGACTTACAATTGCCTGCGCAAGGCGAGAATCGAGACTTTGGGCGAGCTCATCAAGAATTCGGAAATCGAGCTCCTGAACATCCGCAACTTCGGGCGAAAGTCGCTGAATGAGGTCCTCGAGAAACTTGCTTCTTTCGGGTTGAAGCTGAAAGAGAGCAGAGGGGACGGGGAGGATCTTGATGAAGAAATCGACGACAGTTTTGGATTGGAGCAAGAAGATGAAGTGGACGAGCTCCTTTAGGTTCGTTCGACGCCTCCGTGGGGGACGCAAATGAGACATAGAATGGATCATCGAAAACTGAACATGCCGGCAGACCAGCGGATGGCTTTGCTGAAGAACCTGACGGCCTCATTGTTTATTCACGAGAAGGTGAAGACGACGGAAGGCCGCGCCAGGGAACTGAAGCGCTTTGCCGAGAAGCTGATCACTATGGCCAAAGAGGACACCGTTGCCAACCGGCGGGAGGTCCGCAAGGTGCTGCCTCGGCCACCGCTCGACGGCCACAAGATTCAGAAGGTGAAGTACCGGGAGAGCGATCATCCGGAACGGGACATCCTCGAGAAGCTGTTCACAGATATTGCGCCGCGATATCGGGATCGGCCCGGAGGGTACACGCAACTGGTGAAAGCGCCTTCCAGGAGAGGCGACAGCGCACCCATGGCGGTCGTCATGCTCGCTGTGGCAGAAGCCGGTTAAGAAGGACGACGGTCAGGGAGAGCTTGTCGGAAGAGCCTGTGATATGCGATGCAGTCAGATCAAGGTCTTCCCGCCGACCCGCAAGCCCTTCCCGTTCGTTTTGTTAAGTTAATCGTCGAATACGAGGGCACCAAGTTCTCCGGGCTTCAGTGGCAGAAGAACAGTCGGACCGTTCAAGGGGAGTTGGAAACAGCGCTCACCCGTGTTATGCAAGAGCCGGTCAGGATCCTGGCTGCAGGCAGGACGGATGCGGGCGTGCATGCGACGGGACAGACCGTGAAGTTTCAGACGGTCAACCGAATCCCGATTGACCGGGTTCCCTATGCGCTGAATTCGGTATTACCTTCGGACCTCCGGGTCCGGCGGGCTGAAAGAACCAACTGGGAGTTCCATCCCCGCTACGACGCCAAGAGCCGGGTCTACCGATATCGCATTGACAACAAACCGTTTCGCTCGGTCCTGATGCGCCGATTCAGTCATCATGTGCCCAGGCGACTCGAGGTTGCAGCCATGCAAAGAGCGGCAGAGGCCTTGATTGGCGTTCACGACTTCGTGAGCTTTGAGGCGTCGGGCAGTAACGAATCGGGCTCGACGATTCGCCAGATGATAAAGTTGGGCGTGCGTCGTGCGGGGGGTTGGGTCCTGGTCACAGTGGAAGCCAACGCTTTCCTCTACAGAATGGTCCGGAATATCGTGGGCACTTTGATCCTGGTCGGCCTGGGCGAAATGCCCCCGGAAAGAGTCGGAGAGATTCTCGACGGACGCGACCGCGGGCTTGCCGGACCGACGGCTCCTCCGCAAGGGTTGTGTTTGGTCCGAGTGAGATACTAAGAACTCGTCCAACAACGACCCCGCGGTTCATCAATCTCTTTGCCAGAGATTCCGCGGAGTCGTCTGGGATCTGGCCCGGTATCATTGTTGGACGAGTTCTAAAGCACTGAAGAGAGAGGTTGCAGAGCAGTTGAAAACCTATTCACCGAAACCTAACGAGATCCAGCAGGACTGGATCGTCATCGACGCTGAAGGGGAGATCCTGGGGCGATTGGCCGCTCGGGTGGCGTCCCTCCTTCGCGGAAAACACAAACCCACCTTCGCACCTCACATGGACGGCGGCGATCATGTCGTCATCGTGAATGTCGAAAAGGTTCGCCTCACCGGGAAGAAACTGGATCAGAAAACCTACTACCGGCACAGCCAGTATCCGGGCGGTCTGAAGGCTACTTCCTACCGAACTCTCATGGCAGTGAGACCGGAATTGGCCCTCAACCTTGCCGTGCGACGGATGCTGCCCAAGAGCTCTCTCGGTCTTAAGATGCTCAAGAAACTCCACGTTTACCAGGGAGGCGAGCATCCGCACCAGGCGCAGAAGCCAAAGGCGGCGTGAGAGGGTTCTGAGGTCGCGAGGTAATCGACGACGTGACGACCTCGTTCGCGATTTAATAACGGACAGAGTATAAGGAGACACAACGTGGCGGAAAGCATTCGATACTATGGCACCGGACACCGCAAGAACGCGGTGGCGCGAGTCTGGCTGAGTCCCGGAGAAGGTCAAATGACCATTAATGGACGGCCCTTGGGTGACTACTTTGCCAGGTTGGGACTGGCGCAGACCATTCTTGAGCCCCTGACGTTGACCGGCAAAACGGGGATGTTCGACATCGTTGCGACCACCAAAGGCGGCGGCATTGTGGGGCAGGCGGGAGCCGTGCGCCACGGAATTGCCCGGGCTCTTGAACTGGCGGACGAGAACGTGCATACACCTCTGAGGGTTTCGGGGCTGCTGACTCGAGACCCCCGAGCCAAGGAACGCAAGAAGTATGGCCGTAAGCGGGCACGTCGAGGGTTCCAGTTCTCGAAGCGGTAGTTGACAGCTACTGCAAACGGCGATTGAGCGCGATTCACCGATGGATTCTGGGGAGGCGAAAGTGCGAGTGAAGCTGGCGTCAGTGATTGGGCTGACCTGCCTGGCGGCGCTGTTTGTTTCGATTTGGGTATCTGTGTCGAACGCAACGGTTGTTATTGAGATCTACCGGGCGAAGAGCGGAGACACCCTCGAGAAGATCGCCTCCCAATATGGGGTTTCCCTCGCAGACCTGCAGAGGAAAAACGGTTTCCTTCCGGCCCACAAAGTGAGGCCGGGCGACACGATCGTGGTTCCTGTCTCGGACAAGTCCCGCGCTAAATCCAAGGGCGCCGCAGAGACAACTCCCCCGCCCCAGGCCTCCAAGGAGGCCCTGGCGGCTTCACAGCAACAAAAGGGGTCCAAGCAGGCCACGGGCAGGCTGCTCATATCCGAGATCTACTACGTAAAGCCCGGTGACACCCTTGATTCGATTGCCGCTAAGTATGAGGTGACTTCCGAATCAATTCTGAAGAAGAACGGCCTTCGGGGCGATGATCTGCTGCGTTCCGGACAGGTGCTTACGATCCCCGTGCGGGAAAGCGTCGTCTACAAGGAAGAGGAACCCAAACCGACCCCTCAGAAGGAACCGACTCTTTCCGCCAAAAAGTCCGTATCTTCCTCGCAGGGGAAGGTTGTCGGAAAGCTCGGAGTCATCTCAGCCTCAGGAGCCCGTATTCGCAGGAGCCGCTCGACGCAGGGCCGAGTCGTCTACACCTGCTCCCAAGGGACGCAGTTGCTGGTCGTTGATGACAAGGATGATTGGTTCGGCGTCATGATGATCGATGGCTCGACCTGCTGGGTGCCGAAGAAGTACGTCCGGATGCAGGACATCGAGTTGCTGGCCGGAAAGACAGACGCGGCTTCCGCCTCGTTGGGAAACGGTGGGGTCATTAACGAGGCCTATCGTTATCTCGGTATTCCGTATGTCTATGGAGGAAGCTCCTTGTCTGGCATGGATTGCTCAGCCTTTGTTCGGCGCGTCTTCGCCTCTCGTGGGAGCTATCTCCCTCGTACAGCCGCCGCGCAGTTCAGTGTCGGGGCCGCCGTCGGCTATGAGCAACTACTTTCCGGAGATCGCTTGTACTTCTCCAAGAACGGGTATCGCGTCGACCACACAGCGATTTATCTTGGCAACGGTCAGATGATTCACGCTTCCGGACGAGCCGGCTATGTGACGGTCGACACTCTGTTTACACCCAAGTACTGGTCCATGTTCGTCGGAGCCCGACGTTAGTTATTGACCGGGTTGCTGGCGACGAGCCCCTCCTGTGACCTCCTCAGTTCGTCCTGCAGTTCCTTCTTCCTGGGGCCCCACTTTTTGCGAGGGGTAAAGGTACCGGGCGACGAGGCGACACGCAGCCCATGGCTCAGCGTTGACAACACGGGGACGAAAGGTCACCTTTTCCAACACACACTTGGTTAGACGCCAGAGGAAAGAGCAGCATGTCCAAGATTCGCTCAGGTATCGTCGGAGCCGCGGGATACGTGGGAGGAGAACTGATCCGGCTACTGCAGATGCATCCGGAGACCGAGATAGTCGTTCTTTCCCGCGTCCGCGCTGAGGAGGCGCAGGACCTGGTCGAAGTCCACCCGCAGTTTCGAGAGGTCGAGTCTCTCTGTGGACGGCCCGTTTCGCCTTTTGATGTCTCTCTCCTCGCCGGAGAGTGCGAGGTGGTCTTTATCGCCGCGCCTCACGGCCAAGCGATGCGCATCGTGCCCGACCTGCTCGAAAAGGGCGTCAAAGTGATCGACATGGGGGCAGACTTCCGGCTCAAGGACGCGGAGGTATTTGAACAGTGGTACAAAACCAGGCACACGCAGCCCGACCTTTTGAGTCAGGCAGTCTATGGCCTGCCAGAGGTCAATAGGGACGAGATCAAACAAGCTTCCCTGGTCGCCAACCCCGGATGCTATCCTACCTCCGCCGCTTTGGCTCTGATCCCACTGGTCAGTGAGAAGCTGATCGATCTCCGCTCCCTTATCGTGGACAGCAAATCGGGAGTTTCGGGAGCGGGTAGAAGCAAGATGACCCTCGACTACTTCTTCACCGAAGTGGTCAGCGATTTCAAAGCCTACAGCGTCGGCACTCATCGGCATACCCCCGAGATCGAGCAAACCCTCTCGATCGTGGCCGGAGAGTCCCTCACGTTGTCTTTCACCCCGCATCTGCTGCCGATCTCAAGAGGAATTCTCTCGACGGCTTACGCGACGCTTACCGAAGAGACCGGCGCAGACAGGATCCGAGCGGCCTTTGAGGCCCGGTACGAAACAGAACCGTTTGTTCGGGTCCTGCCGGAGGGACACCTCCCTCAGATCAAGTACGTGGTCGGATCGAATTTCTGCGATGTTGGGTTTGCCGTGGACTCCCGAACGAATCGCGTCATCGTCTTGTCGAGTCTCGATAACCTGATCAAAGGCGCGGCGGGCCAAGCTCTCCAGAACATGAACCTGATGTTTGGACTGCCGGAAACAACCGGACTCCTGCAAACTCCATTTTTTCCTTGAGAAGGAAGGATTACAGCATGGCTTCACAACCCCCCCCGTTCCAAGTCCTCGAAGACGGCACCCTCACTTCGGTTCCCGGGATTCGGGCTACGGGCGTACACTGCGGAGTGAAGAAGAAGAATCTGGACCTGGCGTTGATCTATTCGGAAGCTCCCTCGGTGGCTGCCGGGACCTTCACCCGGAACAAAGTGAAAGGTGCGGCGGTTGTCGTCTGCAAGGAGAACCTGAAGACGCCGGGAATCCGCGCCATCGTGGTCAACAGTGGCAACGCAAACACCTGCACGGGAGAGACCGGGCTGGAGAACGCCCGCCGGATGGTGCACCTCGCCGCCGAAGTCTTGTCCGTGCGCCCCGAGGAAGTCCTCGTTTCCTCGACGGGAATTATCGGCAAGCCGCTGCCAATGGATAGGATCGAGCAGGGCCTCCGGCATGCGGGGAAGACCCTCAACGTTTGGGGAGATCTGAGAGGTTTCGATTTTGTGGAACAGGGGCACCTCGCCGCTCGGGCGATCATGACCACGGACGCCTACCCCAAGGAGGTTGCAGTGCGCCTCAAGTTTGGTCGCAAGACCGTGACGCTGGCAGGGATCTGCAAAGGCGCGGGGATGATAGCCCCAAACATGGCGACGATGCTCTGCTACCTCGCGACCGATGCGGCGATTCCCCCCGCGCTGCTGAAACCTTTGCTGAAGGAAGCGGTTGATAGATCCTTTAATTCCATTTCTGTTGACGGTGACACGAGCACGAGCGACACCGTGATCCTCCTGTCGAACGGGCTGGCAGGCAACGCGCCCCTCGAACCAGGAAGCAAGGAACACGAGAAGTTCCGAGAGGCTTTGGCCTTTGTGACTCGGACTCTCGCCCAGAAGATCGTTCGGGATGGGGAGGGCGCGACCAAACTGATCGAGATTCACGTCACCGGCGCCATGGCTACCGAAGAAGCGCACCAGGTTGGGATGACCGTTGCCAATTCCGTGCTGTGGAAGTGCGCGGTGTTTGGCGGAGATCCCAACTGGGGGCGCATTGCTGCCTCGGCTGGCCGCTCTCCGGCGAGGGTCAAGCAGGAGAGGCTGTGCATTTACATCGGTGACCAGCAGGTGTTTCGCTTGGGGGAAGTTGGCGAATATGATCTCAGCAAGGCGGAAGAGGACATGAAGGGCGAGAAGGTGTGTGTTCGTGTCGACCTGGGCATGGGCGAGGCGGAATGGACCGTTTGGGGTTCAGACCTGACGTATGACTACGTGAAGCTGAATGCCGAGTACCATACATAAGAGGGGACCGGAAGTCTTCGTCGGGTTTGTATCTCGAGGACAGATTGGGCGAATCCTCAAGACTTGCTCCTCAATCCGCAACCCTTCTGCGCTTCGGTAAACGTCTGAACCATTCCGAACCTGCCATACCACCGATTTCCTTTTCCCCGAATCGGGCAAACGTCGATTTTCACCTGGTCCTGAGCCACATCGTCTGACAACCGCCGGAGAGGATCTTCTGCCCTGATGGTTGGGCGACAATAAGCACCCCCGGAAATGCGAGGCGACTCTTGAAGATTTCTGGGTGGGGAGTATAATCGTCCCCACACCTCCCCCACACCCACCGACGCTTCTGAGACGATGGGGGCAAGGTGCGTAGTAACGGAAGGCGTTTTGCCCGTGGCCATCACTGTGCCTCAACACACGTTTCCCCTGTTTGTTGTTCTGGCGTCCCTCGTCGGCATCATCGCAGCCCTCGCGGCGCCTGATCCGGGCGAATGGCCGATGATCCGGCGCGACGCTCGCAATCTCGCCGTCTCGCCGCTGAAGGGCGTGATGACCTCGGCCCCCATCGTGCTCGCCCGGTATCTGCTGGGTGGATCGCCCGCAGGTGGCGGAGGAGGAGCGGCGGGGTATATCCCTCCAGAGGGGGCCTACCTCGCGGCGGACCTTGATGGCGATGGCCGCGAGGAAATCGTGATGGCCGCTGGCGGGCCGGTGCGGGCGCTAAGCGGGGAGGGCCGACAACTTTGGCGCACGATGCTGTCGCGCGGTCAGCCGAACCTCCTCGGGATCGCTGACCTGGACGGCTGCGGGAGACCGGAGGTGGTGTGCGCGACGGGAATGCCGGCGACGATCCACATCCTGAGCGGGAAGGACGGACGGGTGTTGTGGGAGCGGAGCTTCGACGAGCAGGTCTACTTCATGCAGGGCACACGTCTCGCGGACCTCGACGGAGATGGCAAGCCAGAACTGTTCCTCCTCGGCAATGCCGCGGCGGAGAACTCGCGCAAGGTGGGCTGGGCCTACAACTTCCGCGACGGCTTCGCGAAGCCGCGGAGGCTATGGGGCGGGCAGGCGCTCCCGTTCAACCCGCACTATCGCCCACAGACGATCGTGGCTGACATTGATGGCGACGGGAGGCCGGAGGTCGTTATCGCGAGCGCCGTGCATGCGGGCGGCCTGGGCCTGATGGTGGCGGCGCTCGACGGGCGGTCGGGCGAGGTGAAACGAACGGTCGCGTTCCCGAACGGGGACCGCAACTATGGTCACCTGCAGGCGATCCGCACCGGGAGCAAGCCGCAGCTTGACCTGCTCGTCATCGGCATGTTGGGGCGGGCGCATATCACCTTTCTGACCAACGACGAGGCGGGGATGAAGGAGACCTGGCACACCAACGGGACCTTCCAGATCCCGCATAACCCGGTGGCGGACGTGGACGGCGACGGAAAGCTGGAGATTGTCTACATGCGCGTCAGCGACAGCGATAGCGGAGGACCGCCTCGGCGGGAGGACGCCGTCCTGACGATCCGTGACCTCGCTACCGGTACCGTGAAGCGGGAGATCCCCGGGATGCGGCTGCAAGGGATTGTGGACCTGGAGGGACGAGGGCGACCGTACCTCATTGCGACAACCGTTCCGGAGGGTCGGATTGTTCTGCGGGCCGGCGGGCCACAGGCGCAGGAGGTGGCGCTCCGCGGCGCGCATCTTTGTATGACGGCGCCGCAGCCTCCGATACACATGATGAGTGAGTCGCTGGCCGACCGCAGCGGGTACAACGTGTTCGCACGCGACCTCGACGGCGACGGGGCAGCAGAGGTTTTCATCGCGACAGGTGAGCGGCTCGTGGCGCTGGACGCCGGGACCCTCGCCTCGAAGTTCGAGTACCGCTGGCACAAAGGACGGCAGTTGAGCCTGCTGGGGGAGGCGCGAACTCTGCGAGTTCGACGGGTGCTCAAGCATGGGAGGAGCGCGCTGCTGTTGGCGGGCGAGGACGGGTTGCATATCGTGCGGCCCGACGGAGTTGAGGTGGCGCGGGCGGAGATGCACAACCTCGCGCCCCGGGTGCCCATCGCGGCGCGACTGCGACCTGGTGGGCCGATGGCGGCGCTGGTCAGCCCGGCGAACCGCGATCTCGCGGCGCTCGACGGGCCGAGCCTCGCTCGGCGGAAGGTACGGCGGCTGTGGTCGCAGCCGGGCCTGGGCGGCTTCGAGTCGCCGACGGTTTGTGACATCGATGGCGACGGACAGCAGGAGACGCTGGCGTGCGATGGCGACACGGCGGAGATAACGATCCTCGATGCGGGAGGTCGCGTGAAGAAACGTCTGCCTCCCTTGCCCACGGACGGCACTCCTCTGGTGACGGGGACGTGCGCCGTTGGGCGCTTCGGGGACGGCAGCCACCTGATGCTGGGCGCGGTGTCTGGCGTGGGGCCCAACGACGGTCAGGCCAAGTGGACGACGATGGACCCGCGCGATGGGCGCGTCTGGTGGTGGCGCGAGGGCGGCCCGCATCCGCGGCGGACTCCGGCGGTGTGGGACGTGAACGGGGACGGGGTAGATGACCTGGTTTACTCGCACTACTTCGACCTCTGCGAGGCCGACGGCCGGACCGGGGAGTACCTCCACTATGTCCCAAACGCCGTGGCTGGGTATCACTTGGCGACCGTTGCCGACCTGGATAGCAGCGGCAAGCCGTCGGTGCTGCTCTCGGGTGGGTACATGCGCCTCTACCGCTTCGACCTGAGCGGCAAGGAAGTCTGGCGGACACCACCGCTGGACTACAACGCCGGCAGCGCCGCTGCGGTCGCCGATGCCGACGGTGACGGACAGGTTGAGGCGGGCGTTGCCTTTGCCGACCGCTTCGACTGCTTCGCGATGGCAACAGGGAAAGTGAAGTGGAGCGTTCACTTGCCTGGTCGCGGGTCGGACGTGGTGGCTGCCGACATTGACGGGGATGGCAAGCCGGAGTTCCTGTTTGGTTGCGCCGACGGGCGACTCTACGCGGTCAAGGCTGTGACCGGCGGCACTCAGGGGCGGGTGCTCTGGAAAGTCGCGTTGGGAGCGCCGGTAGGACAGCCGGCGATTGTCGACCTCGACGACGACGGCAGCGCTGAGATGCTCGTTTGCACACAGGATGGTTACCTGCACGTCCTCGCGGCGCGACAACGCTGAGACGCCGGAACAACATATCGGGATACGCGGGCAACTCGAGCGTTAGGTGCCGCCCTCGCCGAGTCGTAGAAACGAGGCCAACAACCGGCCGCCTGACAAAATCATCCGGCCCCCGTGGGATAGGTTCGTGAACTTGACCATGACTACCAGAATCCTTCTATCCTACTCCATCGCCTGCATCTGCATGTCGGCTACTGAGAGGTCCATGCTCAAGGCAGAGAACGCAAAGGTAGACCGTCCATCTGCGAGTCCCTTCGGCGTCGTGTGCCCCTGGCCCGGTGTGAGCAAGGCGGGAATCAAGTGGTGCCGCGTCGGCGCTGGCGCGACGCCTCTCACCGACTGGCCGGGGATTGAGAAGGAGCGAGGGAAGTTCGACTGGAGAGCTGCCGATGGGGAGTTGAAGAGCTTCGACGATCCGGAGGGGCTTAGCCTGCTACCCATCCTGGGTTACACACCCCAATGGGCATCACGAGCACCAGCGGCTAACGACTTCCAGTTCTATCCCCCGAAGGATATCCGTGACTTCTCCCGGTTCGTCCGTGCGTGCGTGGGTCGCTACAAACATCGTGTGAGAGTCTGGGAAGTCTGGAACGAGCCGAACATTGGTTTCTTTCATGGCAGCGTCGCCGACTACGCGGAGATGGTGAAGGCGGCCTGCGTTGCGGCGAAGCAGGCCGACCCGACGTGCCGCGTCGCCATGGGTTGCGCCGGAGTGGATGTGGATTTCCTGCGCCGGCTCTACGAGTTCGGCTGCGGGCCGTTCTTTGATGTGATGTCGGTGCACCCGTACCAGTGGGGCGCGCAGTTCAACGACGGCTGGATGATCGACAAGCTCGAAGCCTGCCGCAAACTCATGGATGAGTACGGCGATCACCAGAAAGAAATCTGGCTGACCGAGTTGGGCTGGAGCCTTTCCGAAGGAGTGACTGCCGAGCAGCAAGCCAATCTGCTTGTGCAGGCGATGGTTACGGCGTTGACCGTGCGCGAGCGGCTCAAGGTGGAGAAGTTCTTCTGGTTCTCCGTAAAAGACTGGGGCGTACCGGGGCATGGGCTTTTCGACGTGGACGGGAAACCGAAGCCTTCTTTCGTCGCCTATCAAGTTCTCACCGGCGCGCTGGAGGGAGCGCGCTACGTCGGGCAATGGAAGGTCAGTGACAAAGCACGCGCCCACCGCTTCGAGCGTGAGGGACAGCCGGTTCTCATGCTGTGGAATCCATCTCCTACAGGTGTTGAGCGGATCGAGCTCAAGAC
>JACQGJ010000441.1 GCA_016199605.1 Armatimonadota bacterium
CGCCAACCTCGTAGCCACGGGTAGGGAACGGTCGCCGTGCCGTTCCTGCCGGGCGATACGTTTCGTTCCTGCCGTGACAGGAACGGCACGTCTCGCCCAGCGGGGCGAGCAGCGACTGTTCACTACAGTAGCCAAACCTCATCTTGGAAAATGCACACCCAGGCGATTCACCGATTGCACCCGCTCCGCATATATGAGACAATCGCCGCAGAATTGATTGCGCCTTGCCGGGGGGACGCGGCGAGAGTATGAGGAGTTCGCCCTGACCCTCTCACATCCTTTTCTGAGGAGCCGGAACCATGGATTCCCGCACCAGTGGATTCACACCCAGACCTCCAGCATGGAAACGTCCCCGCGTGCTGTGGGGCTTGCTTGTCGCTTTAGCCTGCGTGACTTCTCTTGCCCTTGTCAACGCCAACGCGCGAAGGGAGACCATGATACATGACCGCTTGTTTGCTCAAGCGGCTGAAGCTCCCGGGGAACCCGGTTTGTCCCGCCCTCCACGCTCTTCAAAACCGAAACCACGTGCCTCTGCAAGGCCAGCCAGCAAGGTTCCTCCCAAAGCCGACCAGGGATTGCAGCCAACCTTCTACCGCCCGTCGGGAGAGGCTCCGTATCACTCACAAGTGCAGATCGGATTCAATCACCCTCTGATTCCCCTGACCTCCGTCACAGATCCGGAACGACAGAAGGTGTTGTCACGCTTCAGCCTCACTCCCTCCCCCTCGGGGAAATTCAAGTTTGTCGGTACCTCCGCGGTTGTCTTCGAGCCGACAAAGCCTTTTCCCCCAGCAACGAAGTATACCTTCTCTGTATCATCTCAGTTGAAAGACACAAAAGGGCGACTGCTCGGTCACGAATTCCGTAAGACCTTCTGGACGAAACCCGTCTTGCTCAGCATGGAGATTGGGGGTCTGCAGGGAGAATACGAGGAACCCGACGAGGCGACGAAACGCAGAGATCCTTTGCGCCCGACCGTACGGATATTGAGCAACGCCGCTCTCAAGCTGTCCTCGCTTCAGCGGCACCTCGTCCTTCGTATCGTGACAAACGGAAAGCCCCGCGCTATCAAGCTCCCCGTGACGATCACAGCCAATAAAGCGAACCCACCGGCCATACAGGACCTCACCGAGGAAAGACGGGAGTATTACTACACCGTGGCCCTACGCGAGCCTCTGCGGAAACACAACCTGTACCAGGTTGCGGTCACCGCGGGTCTCGAGCCGGAAGTCGGGAACATGCCGACGCGGCAGGAGTTTGCCCAGCCTTTCTCCACTTACGGGCCTCTCACGTTCGGAGTCAGTTCGAGCGAGTGCGGGCCGGTGCTCATGAGTGAGTTCAACATCAACTCCAGCAATCCCCTCGTCCCTGCCTCCACGAAAGGCGCGGCGCATATCTCGCCCAAGGTGGGCAACGAATCGGTGTTGAAGGACCTGGATCTCCCACAGAGATTGCTGAAGCCGAGAACAACCTACACGCTCACGATCTCAACCCAGGTTCGGGACATCTACGGGCAGCGGCCGGACCATCCTGCGAAGCTGGCGTTCACCACACCGGACTACAAACCGGACCTTCGGATTCTCCAGGGAATAAACCTCCTCACGCCCATTACGGATCCCTCAGTCCCCTATCGGGTGACGAATCCGGGGAAGGTCAAGACTGAAGTGTTCGCCTTGTCAGAAGAGGAGTTGTTGAGACATGCGTTTGACATGGGTGGAGGGTCACTGCAGGACTTGATCGGCAGCCTCTCAAGTCGCGCCAAACGGTCCACCGACGCGTATGTCCTGAACGCCAACGTCGTCAGGGACCTTTCGCTCTCGCCTTTCTTACGGGAAAAGAGCCTGGGGATGGCTTGCTATCACCTCGCCACCAGCAAACCGGAATGTGGGAGTTACCCTTCTGACCCTCATCCAGAAGTGCACCGTTACGGCGCTCTGTTGCGCACGAACCTCGGTCTTCGGGTGCAGCTTCTCCCCGCCGGATTGCACGTTTGGGCGACCCATCTGACCGATGGTTCACCTGTGGCGTCCGCCAAGGTGCGAATATACCTGTATCCGGGTGCCGAAGGGGAGTCATCCTCAAAGCGCGCCCCCACACCCCTGTTCAGCGGCTCGCTGAACAACGACGGGCAACTGACCGTGGGAGCCAGGGAACTGAGGAACAGGGAAACGTACCTCAGAGGCAGCGAGGGCTTCGTAGTGGTGGTCCGAGAAGGCAGCGATTACAGCTTTGCCTCCTCGTCGGGCATCCTGCGCAACACCCTTGACGCCTGGCGCTTTGGACTGTCGGACGGCTGGGACGGCCCGCAAGTCGTTTCCCTGGGCAACCTGTTCTCCGACCGCTACTTCTACCTGGAGGGGGAGACGGTCACGATGAAGGGAGTGGTTCGCTACCGAACCGAGGACCGAATCCTCACTCCTGCCAATCTCACCTTCAAGGTCTTTGTCGATCCCCCAGATGGCGAAAGCCGAACCCTCGGAACGGTCACGACGGATGACTTCGGAGGGTTCAGCCTGACAATACCTACTCAACAAGGCGACCCGCTGGGATACTACACCGTCACCGCCCGTTCTGAGGATCCCTCGCTATCTGTGTCGGGACAATTCCGGATCGCAGACTTCCAGCCGCCGAGGTACAAAGCCTCCTTGAAGACTGACAAGAACCTGTACCTCGTGGGAGACGACATCGTGGCGACCGCAACCGGCGAGTACCTCTTTGGGGCTCCTTTAGCCGGAGGGTCCGCGACCTTTTCTGCAACCGCGAGTCAGGCGTCCTTCGCGCCGCCCGGTTGGGAGGAATTCAGCTTTTCGTTCCCCTATTGGATCGAGGAGGAGATGGACCACCGCGAGACTGCCGACAAGAGTCTCCTGCGCCAAACCGTAGAGTTGAATGACAAAGGCCAGAAGACGCTTCACCTCCCGGTAACGGCCAACGACGTTCCCCGGCCCATGAGGTACTCGGTAGGGGTCGACGTGAAGGACGTGTCCGGGCAATCGGTGGGAGGTTCCCGGCAGGTGACGGCGCTGCCCTTCTCGAAGTTAATCGGCGTGAAAGTGGTCGACTCCTTCATCCCCGCCAGGAAGTTCACCACCGCCGGGGTGGTCGTGACTGATCCCGACGGCAAGCCACAATCGGGGATCGCGCTTCGCGTTGATCTGCAGTCGATCAAGTGGGTATACAAGACGGTCAAGGAGGAAGGCGAAACGTACGACCGGTACGTCCCGGTGCTGAAGACCGTGTCCTCGCAGCAGATTGTCAGCGGCTCGGAGCCCGTGACTGTGACCGTGACGCCCCCAAAGCCGGGGGACTATCTGGTCCAGTCGCGCTTCGAAGGGAGACAACCAACCGGCACAGAAGGCGCCGGCTGGTTGTACGCTTACGGCGGTGAGGTGACCTGGGAGCGGCAACAGGACTTGCGAGAGGATATGGAGCTTCAACTGAAGCTCGACAAGCAAAGCTACAAAGTCGGCGACGTCGTGTCCGTCGCGGTCCCTTCGCCCTTTGACAAAGCCCAGGCCCTGGTAACCGTCGAACGGGAGAAGATCTTCTCACAGCGCCGCACCGAAGTGGCAAAAGGCGTGACTCCTGTGACGTTCCAGATCACCAAGGAGATGATTCCCAACGTATTCGTGGAGGTCGCGCTGGTCGAACAGGGGCCGTCCAACGGGAACCTTTTCGAGAAATACGAGCATCGTCCTTACCGGGTGGGAATCCATGAAGTCCCGGTGAGTCGCGACCCCCACCGACTCCAGGTGGAGGTGAAGCCCCTGTCGAAAGCGGTCCGACCGCGAGGAACAGCCGCCGTTGACTTCCACGTCAGCGAGGCGTCGGGCAGCCCGGCGACCGTGCAGTTGACGGCCATGGTGGTGGATGAAGCGATACTGCAGTTGTCCGGCTACCGTCCCCCCGATCTGGTGGAGAGCGTATTCCAGGACCGGGCTTTGTCGCTCTGTCTGATGGACAACCGACCCTTCGTGATCCATGCCGGGAAGAAGATACCGATGCACAAAGGCTACGGCTATGGCGACGGCGGGTCGACGGAGGGCCAGGCGCTGTTTGGAGACGTGCGGAAGGATTTCAGGCGACTTGCCTACTTCAACGGCAACTTGCGGACCGACGCCCAGGGCAACGCCCACTGCGAGTTCCAGGTCCCCGAGAACCTGACGACCTGGCGAATTGTGGCCGTGGCCGTTTCCAGGGAAAACGACTTCGGTTGCGGCGACGATACTTTTGTAGTCAACCAACCCCTCTTGCTCGAAGGGCTTCTGCCTCGATTCGCCCGCGTCGGCGATTCGATCAGCGTAGGAGTCGCCGTCAACAACCAAACCGGAGAAGACGGACAAGCCACGGTCTCCTACGAAGTGGTCGAGGGCGCCTCGTATTTGGTGCCCTTTTCCAACCAAAGCCGACAGCAAGTTATTCCTTTGCGCGCGGGAAGGACCGCGGCAGCGCGGTGGAAACACAAGGTTGTAGGTCTCGGGGAGTGTGTCTTGCGATTTACGTGCAGCTTGCCGGGGAAGGAGACCAACGGAAGCGCGGTGACCGCTACGGACGGCCTGGAGTTGCGATTCAACGCTCAAGAGCCCGGGCAGGTGCAGACCGTCGCAGTTGCCGACGAGGTGGAGGACAAACGTTCCATCGACGTGAAAGTGACTCCCGAGATGCGAACCGACCTTGGTGAGCTTGCCATCACTTTGAGCTCCACCGCTTACGGAAACCTGACGGCAGAGGCCAATTATCTGCTTAAGTATCCTTACGGGTGCGTGGAGCAGATTTCATCCCGGACCCTCGGCTTCCTTGCGCTCGAGGATCCCGCAAAGAAGTTCCACCTGAAACTGGAGACGCAAGAGCCGCTGAAGCAGATCATCGAGACCAACCTGCGAACCATCGTTCTCGCACAGAACAGCGAAGGTGGATTCGGCTACTGGCGCGGAGACAGGTCGGCGTACTCCCTGTGCATCTATGTGGCTGAGATTTTGAGCACAGCACGTTCCCATGGGTACGTAGTGCCGAAGAGGACTATCGACCGGTTGGTGGAGTATCTGCGCAAGACCCGTTTCGATTCCTCGAGCGAGCCGTGGAGGATCCACTCCCTGGTGTTGCGGTCGTACGCCTTACAGTCGCTCGGCGCGCCGGACACGACCTACTACGCCGAGATGCTCTCGAAGAAGGGGGAGCTTCCCCTCCACGACTGGGTGCGCCTCGCCACCGTCTTCTATGCTTCACCTGACTGGAGGAAGAAGGCGGAGGACCTTTTCAGGGAGATCAAGAAGCGCGAATGGATCACCGCTCGGAG
>JACQGJ010000442.1 GCA_016199605.1 Armatimonadota bacterium
GGAGCCGCCGGGCCAACCGCAATACATCATCGCCGGCACGGCCCGAACGATGAGCCGATTGATCGTAGATTGCTTCTCCCCCGGTGGCACGAACCGGTTTAAGGAATACGTATCATGCCAGAGGCACAGCTTGTGCTCTCCCGCGCTGAGAAAGCGCATAGTCTCCACCGAGGGCTTGTCAACGGAGAGATGAACCGGGGCGGCATCCTTCTTCTCCGAATCTACGCCGACGGTGACAAGCCCGCGGTTGGCGACCTGCGCCGTCGCTGAGACGAACACCCAACCTTTGCGCGGGTTGACGAAGGAGATTTCCTGATACTCCTTCAGGGACAGGTCGTCCACGGTCGCCAGTTGCGTGACCAGGTTGTTGAGAACCTTCCGCCCCGCCGGCGCGCCGACAAGTTGGGCCACCTCGGGAAGAAACCAGCGGACAGTTGTGGTCTCGCCGAGTGTCTTGTCCGCACCCATGTCCTTCACCGCCACCGAGAGTTCGTAGAGTCCCGCGGCCAGAGACGCGGTTGGCAGCGTGACTGGGACGACGCGCTCGTTTGCCGGAATCGGCGCAGTCTTGTCCTGAAGAACATTATTGCTCACATCGCGCAGCGTCACGAAAAGGCCCGGCCGCTGGGGAAGGCTCGGTATCTTGACGAGGTCACACAGCACGGTCAGTTCGCCCTGTCTCGCGTCGAGGCGTGTCGTCAACCCGACGGAACGCGGCAACTCGATTCCGAGCTGCTTCACGCCCGCGGCGAAATGCTGCCCAACCTCTTCCGCATTCAGCGTGCGGTTATAGATGCGCACCTCCGCCATTCGTCCTACGAAATTCACGTAGCCGAGGCCCTCGCTCCGGCCGATGCGGAGCGGCGCTTCCTTGAAATTCGGCGAGATGTCGTCCTGTGGGATTGTCTGGACCCGCTTGCCGTTTTCGTAAAGGTGGATGTTCGTCCCGTCGTAGGTCATCAAGAGGTGAAGCCACTTGCCTTTTTCGACCACGTGGAGGAACCACGAGCTGTGAGTCGCCTCCACGCCGTTGGCGAGCACCCCGATGAGCCTGCTGTCTCGGTAAGTCCAGAAGCTCAGCACCAGGCTTTGCTCCGGCCAATAGTCGCCGCCGGGTGTGTGCGGCGGGAACCACGAGATCAGCCCACCACGGATCTGCTCCGGGAAGCACCAGACCTCGAGACTCCCGCGCTGCCCCATCATCGAGTTCGCCTTCATGCCGGCCTGAATGTGAGTGTTTCCATCGAACCGCAGCACCTTCCGGTTCTTCTCCTGGACCCATTGGGCCTTGCCTGTGTAATCCTTTGGCGACTCCTCCGGACGATGGACGAGCTGACCCTCCACGCCGTGGCCGCTCTTGTCGCGGACGACCTCCCCCTCCCCCTCGTCGAAGGTATAGTGCACGACGAGTCCCTCTTCGGCCTGCCCCATGGCAGCCCTGGGACAGAACAGCAGTGCCACAGCAATCATCAATAGCATCGGCATCGAAGTACCTCCTGGGTAGAGAGTTCGGTTTTTGACGGCATGATCGAGTCAATCCTATGGCCCCGTCGCGGGCGATGCCACCCGATACACCGCCTCTTGACCCGGTGCGAGGTAGTGGTCGACGGTCGTCAGACCATGGTCGTCCCTGTTGCAGCCGTTCGAGGAGTAGGCGGGGCCCTCGCGCTCCTGTCCCTGCCAACTCCAGGAGAAGAAACGGACTTTGTCACTGGTGAAGGTCAGGGCCACCCGCGTGCTGTCGGTCATGCTCAGATTCACGAGCATGACGTAGCGTCCGCCTTTGGCGTCCACAAATTCGCTGAGCAGCACGGGGGCGGTGTCAGGCGCGATGCGAGAGATGAGGTCGTCGGGGCTGAACTTCTCCCCCCCGCCGAAGGGAGTCGGATTGAACATGACCTTGGTGCAGACGATGCGTGTGAACAGGTCCCCGTAGAAGCGATGGAAGCTCTTCTGGATCCGTCGCAGGTCATCGTAGGTGTGCGTGTGGTTCCAGTGCTCGTCAATGGGCGCGAAGCGGTAGTTGCACTCCGGCTGGCGTTGGTAGTAGAAAAACCAAACCACCCCGTGGGCCCCCGAGGCGACAGTGGTGTTGAACTGCCAGCGCAGGTCGTCGTAACTGGGGCATCGGTAGGAGTAGTGCCCAACCGACAGCGCGGTGTTCCAGAAGGGAATCCCATTGCGCAGGGCCGCCTCGCGGTAGAGGCGCAGGTTCTCGAAGTAGCTGTTCCAGCCGCTCTGCCCCGACCACATCTGGACGTAGCAGTCGTAGCTGATAAGGTCCGGGTTGCTCTTCTTGGAGAACTCGTCGAGGTAATTGGGCCAGGTGTCCGTGCCTGCGCGAGACTCGATTCCCGGGAAATAGGGAAGCAGGTTGGCGTAGGGGTGCAACTTCGGGGCAACCTCCTTCTGGATTCGGTAGCACTGGATGAAAGCCTCCTTCATCGCGGCGTCGGGCTCGTCCCCCACGAGGAATCCAAACAGCGCTGGGTGATCGCCAAACTGCGCGACGGCGGCACGGACGCTGTTGGTGTAATCGCCGGGAACGACGAGTTTGCCCGCGTTGTCCAGCCACCGCGCGCCGCAACGTGGATCGCTCAGGATCAGCTTCATCCCGCGCGCCTGGCACCAGTTCAGGATCTTGCGTGTCTGGGCGACCTGCTCGGGGTTCTTCGGGTCAAAGCTGGGGCTTTGGGGGACGGTGAAGCCCGCATCAGCCCACTCCTCCACCTCCGCCTCGTTCATGTGCTTTCCGTGCTCGGTGAGGTTCGTGTAGCTCCAGAAGCTGATGGGGTATTTCCCGAGTCCGAAGGAAGCCGTCTTGTTGATGATAGCCTTCACGTTAGCAGGCACCTCCGCGGCAATGGCGGCGCAGGCAACGCAGCATACCGTTACCAGGAATATGAGTGGACGCATAAGCTTTGTCTCCGTTCTGCATGGTGGTTGGCGGATATCTCCTCGCGGGGCGCCACGTGTTCTACCGTGGCACCGTGCCCGTGGATACCGAGTCGCGGAATCTGATAGGTGAGTGCTTGCAGTGGCCAGTGGACTAGTCTGGTGCTGTGCGCCCCATGGAACCCCTCCAGCCCTGCTCCAGCATCTCGCTCTTCCTCTTTCAACATGGAACCTGAGAATCCTGCTACGCTAAAGAAGATTTCCGTCGCACCTTTCGTGTCGCCTCTTCCTCACGCCGTTTCGTGTCTCCCCCCTTCACATCTCCCGGTTCAAGACGCACAATGAGTCTCAACAGTATCAGCGTTAGCCCGCAGCCGTCCTCTGGTTTACACGGGGCGGCGAAAGCGATCCCGAGGGGGGAATAGAATGGCAGCCGCAGCAGCAAGTGAAGTGAGTCGCAGCGACCTGATTCACGTTGGCACTTTGGAGGATCTGAAAGCGAAAGGTTGTGTGGTCGTCAGTGGCGAGGACCGACCGATCGCGGTGTACTACCACGAGGGAGAAGTCCACGCCGTGGACAACCGGTGCCCACACATGGGTTTCCCGTTACACAAGGGCACGGTGACCGACGGGATACTGACCTGTCACTGGCACCATGCACGCTTCGACCTGATGAGCGGATGCACCTTTGATCTCTTTGCTGACGACGTGCCCACCTGCTCGGTCGAAGTTCGCGGCGAGGAAGTCTGGGTGTCCGGCCACTGCCGTCACGCCGATGAGAGCAAGCACTGGAAGCAGCGGCTCGAAGAAGGGATGTCCCAGAGCATCGGGCTGATCATCGCGAAGTCCGTCATCGGCCTGCTGAAAGCGGGAGTGGATTATCGGGAGATCGTGCGCGAGGGCGCTCTGTTCGGTGCGCGCTACCGGGACGGCTGGGGAGTGGGGACGACCATCCTGGGAGCCATGGCAAACCTGGTTCCCTACCTGCCGGAGGAGGAGACGATCCTTGCGCTGTACCAGGGGCTCCGTCGAGTCTCCATCGATTGCGCCGGTCAGGTTCCTCGTCGTGACCGCCATCCACTCGAAAGCGACAGCCTCCCCGCAGAAACGTTGGAGCGTTGGTTCCGCTACTGGACGTTAGTACGTCATCGCGACGGCGCGGAACGCACGCTGCTCACGGCGATTCACAATGGCGAAGCGCCGACGCAAATTGCCGATATCATGTTCACCGCGGCTACCGACCGCTACTACGCTGACATCGGCCACGTTATGGACTTCACCAACAAGGCTTTCGAAGTTCTCGAGCTGATCGGTTGGGACGAGGCCGCGGAAATCCTGCCGACTGTCGTTCGGCAAATGGTGTCCGCTCGCGGCGGTGAAGAGATCAACTCGTGGCGACATCCCATCGACCTGGTGCCGTTGCTGGAGGAAGCATTCAAGCAACTGCCCCTGTGGTTTGAGGAGGGCGAGGGGAAGCAATGGAACAACGAAGCCGCTCTGGCCAAGGGGATCATGGCAAACGATCCGACGAAGATCATCGAGTCCCTGTCCGAAGCCCTTCGAGGAGGCGCTCAGCCGGTACAGTTGAGCAAAGCTCTCTGTTATGCCGCCGCTTTGCGAATCGCGCACTTCGGAACGGCCAATGAATTTGGCGACTGGATCACCGCTCTCCACACCTTCACCTACTGCAACGCTTTGCATCAGGGAATGAAGCGAGTGGCGAACAACGGTTCGGCGATGCAGTCCTCCGATCTCGTTCGAGGGGTTTTCCACGGCGCCGTCTCGGTCTACCTCGATCGCTTTCTCAATGTTCCCCCGGCGCATTTGCCGGGAGAGCGCGATCGTCTCGATGAGGAGCCTACCGATGCGGAGGAGCTTCGCCTGAAGTTCCTGGAAACCTTGAACTCGCAGCAGCGTGTGGATGCCGCCGCCCGGGTTGTCACTCGTTACCTGTCTCTCAACCATCCCATAGAACCTTTGATCGGGGTGTTGGCGCGTGGCGTCCTGCGCGAGGACGCCGACTTTCACACCTACCAGATGCTGGAGGCGAGCGTGCAGCAGTACAACGAATGGGGCAATTCGCCCGAGGGACGCAACATCCTCATCGCGCTGGCCCGCTACATGGCTGCTCACTCGCCGACGGAGCGCGCCCAACTGCAAACCGCTGAGATCGCCCTGCGGCTGCATCGCGGCGAATCGTTGTACGAGGAAGAAGAGGAATGAACGATGCGCTTGAGAGGCGGGTACGTGAGAAGCTCCCGGGAGAGAGCCGGCATCAGCGCCCTCGAGCTGGCCTTTGAGCTGGGGGTTCCCCCCGAGGACATTGACGAGATGGAAGAGGGGAAAGTTGAGCTGCAGCGTAACTGTCTCGCCGCCTACAACGCGATTCAGAAGCTGAGCCGTAAGTTACGCGGGCAGGCAAGCGAGCGTCCGTGGGTGGCTGAGGTGACCACACAGGGAATCACCGGGAAATTGGGAATCAATTGATGAGTTTCAACGCTTGACTTTTCGTCACGTCGCGGTATGATTCCGCATGGACTTTGAAGTCCGTCGATGGCCCAATCCCATGCTGGAGGAAATCAACTGTGTCCAACGAAGAATCACGCGACCCTACTCCGTCTCTGATCAACATTGACACCCCGGCGTTTCATCACGAGCCTCCCGATGTCCTCGCGATCTACTGTTCCGATGGACGCTTCGGTCATCAGTGCGAGCATTTTATTGAGCAGCACCTGGGGGCCCCTCGTTACGACCGTTTTGTGGTACCAGGCGGTGCGGCCTGGATTGTTCTCGACTGGTTCACGTTCAAGGAATACGATGTCTCCAGAGAGAGCCTGACGCTGCTCGTCGAACTGCACCACCTCCGGCGCATCCTCGTGATCGCCCACGAAGATTGTGGCTTCTACCGACAGCACAACCCCTCCCTCAACCCCGAAGAGATCAGTCTGAAGGAGCACGACGACCTGCGAACAGCGAGGGAAGTGCTGCTGAAATGGTTCCCTGCCGTTGAAGTTGACTTGTAC
>JACQGJ010000431.1 GCA_016199605.1 Armatimonadota bacterium
CCGTCCATGGCACCGCCTCTTCATCTCTGCGATGTCCATTCCCGCCATGGGATCGACGGACTGGAAACAGGCTGCACCCAGGGACAGGTAGTCATCGAGAACGCTCATAATGTTCCCATCAGTGTGGACAAATGGGAGCGCGCCGAGGGTCTTCACGTGCTCCACCTGACGCGCAAGATACGGGGTGACGAACTCACGAAACTGAGGAGGAGAGATGAAGGGGCCGGAATTGAAGGCGACGTCATTGACGATGTGGATGAAATCCGCTCCCGCCTCGGCGAGACGATTGAAGGTGGCGATTGCCCGCTCGGTTCTGCGCTCAGCTTCCTCGTGGAGGTGCCGGGGATTCTCGATGAGGTCCACGGCGAACTGCATCCAGTCCGGAATGCTCTCGATCGCCCAGGTCGTGCAGCCGACAACGCTGCCGATCAGAAGGGAGTTTCCGAAAGTCTTCTTCGCTGCGACCACGCCCTCCGGATCGCTCCACGGCCAGAAAACCAGCAGGGCGTCCCACTCATACCGATCCACGATCCGCTCATAGATCTCCATGCACGTCCCAACCATCCGGTCCTTTTCCACCCGCGTGCATGAGGACCAACTGTTCCGGTCCGGGAACTGGAGACCAAAGGCTTCCCGTTCCAGCTCGAACATCACCTCGAAGTGTGGGGGACGGTCCGTTTCCTGAAAGCGTAGGGCTTCCAGCATTCGCTGCTTACCGGTCATTTCATGTCTCTGTTGAAGTTCAAGTGGGATCTCAGCGCGAGGCGCGCCCGCGATGGTACGTGAGCCGACATTCTATCACACCCGCGTAGGATAAAGCTCCAGCTTTGTCGTGTTGGGCGGCGGACAAAGCTGGAGCTTTATCCTACAGGCAGATCTCGGGGGGGGAGTCGAAGTAATCCCCCGGGTAGTTCCACATGCCGCAGGGGATTGCGAAGCCGCACATGAGAGATTCCTCTGGATACGATTCACAGATTAGAGGGAATTCCCTCACCGAGAGCGAATAAGACCTCACCGCGCTGAGTGGTCCCGAGGAGTTCATCACACACACCTCGGTGAAGTTTGTTTTCGGGGAGACCGCATGAGGCACCAGAACAGGCAGTACATACCCAACGGCAGACCGGGAGGTCGCCACAAACTTAGGGCGAGGTTCCTCCCGTTTTGCGGCGCCCTCTTCCTGGCCTCGAGCGTCTTCCAGTCCTGCTTCGCCGAAAGGAGAGCGATGACAACGAGAGTTGATCCCGTGTCCCGATACATCCACCTCACCTACCAGGTTCCTGCTGACGCGCCGGAGGAAGTGGTGGTGCTTTGCTCGTGGTCGCCGATCGGCACAAATGACTGGCGTGCCGCGCCGGTAACCCCTTAAGTCTCCGACACGGCTTTGCGGCTGACTGAGGACAAGCAGTGGCGGGAATGGATGGACCGGGGACGGTTGATTGAGCGGCGTGCCGCCGGACTGGATCGAACGGTCGTTTTCTACCCGTATCCCGAGGCAGAAGATCAGGGAAAGGTGGATGTGGAGTTCCGGATTCAGATTCAGTCGCTTGCAGGGAAAGAGCTATCCATTCAGCAAGTCCGGGTCCAGGCAGACAACAGTGACGTGCTGTATATTGAGGACTGGTCGAAGGTATTTCAGCGAGAGGACGTCGTCTCCGAGGCGAAAGCCGGGGAGCGCAAGTGGTCGTTCCGAACGAAGCTGGATGCCTCGGCGGGCGTGACATTCGGCAATGCGTTGTATGGCAGGTATACCGACGATCTTCCGCTGCCGCAGTTGACCTATCCTCTCAACCTGCGCGGCTGGTATGCCATCTTCCTTCGCAGTGTTGCCCATGGGGGGGCGATGCGGCTCCGATTGACTGGCGATGAACGGACCGACACACTCGGCTCACGTCATCCGGGGGAGGAAGTCTTCTGGCGGTGGGGCCGTATGGACCGCCAGCAACTCGTGTTGAAGCAGCCGCACTATTACACGGGCTATTCGCTGGGACACATCGACTATCTCAGACTCGTTCCGCTTGCCGAAGAACAGATGCGGCAACTGGAGAAGGAGTTTGACGGCAAGCACGATAAGCTGGTCGCCGGGTACTTCGAGCCGTATTCGTGGGCCTTTGTTGACAATGTCCAGGAAACGCTGCAACACCGGGAGCCGTTGACCTCGTTTGCGGACGCGGGGATCAAGATCGTGGACATACAATTGGGACGCTTCGGATCGCAGATGAACTACGAAACCCAGGTCGCCGATCAGCTTCTCTCGTCGACCACCGGCGACCCGATCGAAGGAGTGGTCCCGACAACCCCCAACGTCGGGAAGATGCAGCAGTTCACCAACATGCTGGACGCGGAGTTGAGGTACGCACGTGAGTTGCGAATGATCCCTCATGCAAACTTCGGCGCTACGAACTGCTATCCCGGAACCCCTATGGAGGGGCAGATCGCGAAACAGCACCCCGAGTGGGTGCGCAACGGATGGGCGCTGCGGTATGAGGTGCCGGAGGTGCAGCAGCACATCCTGTCGCTCTACCGGGAG
>JACQGJ010000436.1 GCA_016199605.1 Armatimonadota bacterium
GCTGACGGTGGGCGTTCTCCTCGCTGTTGGCAAGCTCCACCACCTCCTCCGCCAACTTCCTGATTACGTCCCTCGATCCGTTGTTCATCGTGGTCCTCCCACACTGTTCGACGAGCTGTCCCTGATGTTAAAGCATCAGGCACGTTCATGAAGCAAGCTAAAGCAAGCTCATCCTGTTCGGTCAGCTTGCTTCAGCTTGCTTGGTTCATTAGAGGCGTTAACATGAGGCTGTTCGGCGAGTCACGTTTCACCCATCACGCCTCACGCATCACGCTTCCAGATTCCTCTTCAAATACTCCTGCACGTCCACGACCTGGCCGGTATGTGCGCTCTCAATTGCCGCAAAGAGAAGAGCGGCGCACTGCACGTTATCTTCGAGGCTGTTGGGTGGCTCGGGTCCGTCGTTCAACCAGTTTAAAAACAACTCAGCCAGCCACGGATTCATCCATGCCGGCTGTTGCTCCAGAGGTTGTTCCTGAATGGTTGCGTTGTTGTGGAGGTTGCCGGTCAGGACACGCAGCCTCCGGTTGTCCAGCTCGAGGGTCGCCTTGCCGCATTCCGCGCGCCAGTAGTCCTGGCACCAACCGTTCAGTTGCGACGCGTTGCACTTGGCGCCCTCGTAGAAAACCTTCACACCGTTTTCCATCTCGAGGGTGACCAGCGCCTGCGAGTCGCCCTTGAAATCGCCCCATTTCGCATTCCAGGTCTTGGCATACACCGACTTTGCATTCGATCCCGCCAGCGACCGCATGATGTCGAAGTGGTGCACCGTCCCTTCGATCAGCAAGGTGTCAGGGATTTCGTAGCGGAAAGCTCCCCAGGTTGGGAACTTCCTACAGGTCCACGTGTTGCGGCCGACGAGGTAGTCGAGGTCGCCATACTCTCCGGACTTCACCAGTCGTTCCAGCGTCTGTTTGTCCTGGTCGAAGCGGTGACTCATCGTTACCGCCATCTTCTTCCCTGCTTGCTTCACCTTCTTGTAGATCCGACAGCAGGCTTCCATCGAGTCCGCTATCGGCTTCTCCGAAAGGATGTGCATGTCGTGCTCCAGCGCCAGGTTCACGATACTCTCATGGTGCGCGGGCGGCACGACAATGATGGCGAAGTCGGCTTCGTTCTCCTCGAAGGCCTTCTTCGCGTCGGTGTAGCACTTGTCTTCCGGCAGGTGGTACTTCGCCATCGCGTTTGGGAAGGTAGCGGGATTGAGATCGGCGATGGCAACTGCCCTCGCGAGGTCCAGCTCGTCGATGAGCCGCGGCATGACGCCGCTGACCCAGTAGCCGCCAAAGCCGCCCGTACCGACCTGGATGAATCTCTGAACTGGCAAAGCTGTTCTCCTTCTCTCCCTGATGTTCCAGCATCAGGCAAGTTTCCGAAGCAAGCTAAAGCAAGCTCCCGCTCTTTGGTCAGCTTGCTTCAGCATGCTTGGTTCATTAGACTCATGCTTTAACATGAGGCTTCAACATGAGGCGAAATAACCGGCGACCTCTTCCGGCACCGGCGGCACTTCCACGGGGCCGTTATTGTTCCGCAGCGAATGCGCTGCCGAGCAACCCGCGGCAACGCTGTTGCGAGCGGCGATGGGCGAGGTGGTTGTCCTGACTCCGTTGCGGACGTAGTCAACGAACTCCTCCACGATCCGAGGGTCCGCGCCGCCATGACCGCCCTCAACGGCAGGGATCGGAAATTCCACGTCGCCTTCGGGTTTGTAGTAGGAGCGTTTGTTCCAGAGGCGGACGACGCACTCTCCGGGTGAATCACCGAAGTTCTCGACGCGACCTTCAGTGCCGATGATCGTGTAGTTCCTCCAACCGTCGGGGGTGTAGTGGCATTGCTGGTAGGAGCAGAAGACGCCGTTGTCCAACTCCATCAACATCATGCTGAGGTCCTCGACATCGATGACGGGGTGGAGTCCTTTCTGTGAGAGAGGCGGCCAATTATCTACACGCCAGCTCGCGTCGCCGCGCTCCGAAGGATCGTGGCGGTCCTCAATCCGGTCGTACAACGTCAATCCGCCGACCGCCGTCACGCGTTTGCTATACCCGCCGCACAGCCAGTGCAACACGTCAATATCGTGCGCCCCTTTCTGCAGCAGCAGACTTGTCGCCTTGCTCCGTTCCGCGTGCCAATCTTTGAAGTAGGCATCGCACCCGTAGCAGACGAAGTGACGGCACCATCCGGCTTTGACTTCCCCAATCGCGCCGCTGTCGATCAACTCCTTCATCTTCTGCACGAAGGTCATGTGGCGCATGTTGTGGCCGAGGTAGAGCTTCATCCCGTTTTCATAAGCCGTCCTCAAAATCCGGTCGCAGCCTTCGATGGTAATCGCCATCGGTTTTTCGAGGTAGACCGCCTTGCCTGCTTCCAGAGCGGCGACCGCGTGCTCCTCGTGCAGGAAGTCCGGTGTCGTCACGAAGACCGCGCCGATATCCTGCCGCTTCAGTACATCTCGATAGTCCTTCGTCACGAGCGTTTCGGGGCCGTATCGTTCCTGGAACGAGGCCAGCGCCGCTTCATTCGTGTCGGCTCCGGCGACCAGCCTCACGCCTTCTTCCGGCTTGTGAGCGTGCCCCGCCAGTCCTCCTCTCCCTCCAGCTCCGATGACTCCGATAAGTAGTTCGTTGATGTTTGGCATGTGTTGGTTCCCC
>JACQGJ010000437.1 GCA_016199605.1 Armatimonadota bacterium
GAAATACGGCGAACAGGCGCGGGCTGTCCTGAACGCCTTGCTCGACAAGTACGCGGACGAAGGCATTCAGAATCTCGAAAGTCTGAACGTGCTGAAGGTCCAACCCATCAACGAGTTCGGAACACCGGTCGAGATCATCCAACTCTTTGGCGGTCGTGGGTACTATCTCGAAGCCGTGCAGGCGCTTGAACAGGAACTCTACAAAGCCGCCTGAGGAACCATGTCTCTCTCCACCGAGATGAGGTGATATAATGCAGGCATGAATGGGTGGCGGATGGTCTACTACGAGACGGCGATAGGTCCTCTGCCGGCCCGGGCGTCGCCAACTCCCCGTAGGATAAAGCTCCAGCTTTGTCGTGGGGCGTGACGACAAAGCTGGAGCTTTATCCTACGGGGAGATCCCGGGGTCAGCAGCCCAATAACCGGGACGTTCTTCAGAAGGAGTCACGACGATGAAGACAAACCGGAAAGAGATTACCCATGAGCAAGTTGTGGCGGAACTGGAAGCCGCCGATCCTGCCTTCAGCCACGAGTGCGAAAAGCTACGCCCGCAATACGAGTTTCGCAGCGCCCTGATCGGCTATCGGATAGCAGCCGGATGGACGCAACGCGACTTGGCGGAACGGCTCGGCATGACACAATCCGTCGTTGCACGGTTGGAGAGCGGCGCACGACTGCCGACGGTGGGCAACCTGCACCGGATCGCCGCCGTGTTGGGAGTCGAATTCATCGTGTCTCCCGAATGCGCCCTGAGCTTGCGACCCATAGGACAACCCGCAAACGAGATACGAGCAATGGCACGATAACGGCAATGAGCCTGACCGACGTTGCGGCGAGCGGTTTCAATCGTGTATAGTTGACGCACGTAGGACAATCCTACAAAGGAAGTGACGGTAACATGAGCGAAGCAATCGCGGTGCGGGTGGACAACAAGGGACGGCTGACGATCCCGAAGGCCATCCGAACTGAGACAGGCGTCAAGCCGGGTGACTTGTTCTTCCTGCAACCCGAGGGATCGGTTTTACACTATTCCAAAGCCGAGAATCCCTTTGACTTGTTGGCAGAGCACGCGCTGAAAGAGCATCGGGAAGGCAAAACCCGAACCCTGCGCGAATTCGCCAAAGAACACAACATTCCACTGGATGAATAGACCCGGGCAGGTGCGACCACCGCTCGGTTTGGCGCAGTCTCTTGAGTTCGAGGTAACTTTTGCTCCCTCAACGTTTCGAGCTTCAACAAACCCGACAGGCTGAAAGGGACTTGCTCCGGTTGCGTCCCTGGACTGCCAGAGCCACCAACGAGCTATTGATTCTGGAAACTAACCCGTATCGGGGACACACTCTGTCCGGATCTCTGAAGGGAGCGTGTGCGCTGGAATTCTCCCTCCCTGGTGGTGAATACCGGGCAGCCTACCTGGTGCGCGAGAACGTGCCGAAGCAGGACGACCCAAACGAGACCGAGTCTTTCTGCCTGGTGTTCTTGGTCGGACCCCATGAGAATTTCTACGGGGAAGCGGAGCGCCGGTTGAAGGCGCTGCGGAAAAGCGGCGCGGTGTAGGAAGCGCGACGATGTTTGGGAACAGGAACTGTACAAGGCAGCTTAGACCCTCACCTTCCCCTGTGCAACGGGGGAAGGTGGTCGCAGACCGGATGGGGGTTCACAATCAACCATGTCACTTTCCAACACCATCAAGACCATTCAGGACATCATGCGCAAGGACGCCGGTGTGGACGGCGACGCGCAGCGCATCAGCCAACTCGGCTGGATGATCTTCCTCAAGATCTTTGACGACAAAGAGCAGGAATACGAGCTGATGGACGAGCGCTACCGTTCGCCCATGCCCGACCGGCTGCGGTGGCGCACCTGGGCTGCCGACCCGGAAGGGATCACCGGCGAAGAGCTGCTCGACTTCGTCAACAACGACCTCTTCCGCACGTTGAAAGACCTGCCCGTGTCGGGTCGGGATCCGCGCGGGCACGTCGTCCGGGAAGTGTTCGTGGATGCCTACAACTACATGAAGTCGGGCACCCTCCTGCGGCAGGTCATCAACAAGATCAACGACATCAACTTCAACTCGGCGCAGGATCGCCACCTCTTCGGCGACCTCTACGAACAAATCCTCCGCGACCTCCAGAGTGCGGGCAACGCCGGAGAATACTACACGCCCCGCGCGGTCACGCAGTTTATGGTGGACATAGTGGACCCGCAACTGGGCGAGAAGATACTCGATCCCGCCTGCGGCACCGGTGGTTTTCTTACCTGCGCCATCGAGCATCTTCGCTCCAGGTTCGTGCAGACCGTCGAAGACGAAGCGACCCTCCAGCAATCCATCCACGGAGTCGAGAAGAAACCGATGCCGCATTTGCTCTGCGTCTCCAACATGCTGCTGCACGGCATCGAGGCGCCGAGCCAGATTCGCCACGACAACACGTTGTCTCGCCCGCTGCGCGACTACGGCCCCCGCGACCGGGTGGACGTGATCCTGACCAACCCTCCCTTCGGCGGTATGGAGGAAGACGGTATCGAGCAGAACTTCCCGGCGACGGTGCGCACGCGTGAAACCGCCGACCTGTTTCTCGTCCTCCTCATGCACCTGCTCAAGGACGGCGGACGCGCAGCCCTTGTCCTGCCCGATGGCACGCTCTTCGGCGAAGGCGTGAAGACCCGAATCAAGGAGAAGCTGCTGCAGGAGTGCAACCTGCACACCGTCGTCCGGCTGCCCAACGGCGTGTTCGCTCC
>JACQGJ010000443.1 GCA_016199605.1 Armatimonadota bacterium
AGCCTCGCCCTTCATCTGCGAACCGACAAATCCCGGCCTGTGAACGACCTGAGGAGCGGCTTGACTGCTTTCCTCGATGACCCGTCTCACTGCCCCGTGATCTACCGAGCATAGCAGTGACGAGCTACCGGCAGACAGCGCGTTCCGCACTTCACGTTTCGCTCCTCACTTCATCGGATGCCTCATGAAGAACTCCCACATCAGATCATTGGCGGATATGTCCAGAGTCGACTTTCCCAGAAAGCGGAATTGGGTTTCCCGACCCGGCCAGGTGTGGCCTCCGCCTTTGATCGTTATCAATACGACCTCTGAACCCTCTCGACCCGGTCCGTAGATTTGCCGAGTCACCGTCATCCCATCCTTGGCTTTGTCGGGCAAGGTCTGCGTGTCCGGTTTATCGGGGCAACCGTTGGCCTTGCACCAAACTTTCACAGAATACTCCGCGGACAGGAATTCGGTTTGCGTAATGCTCTTCGTTCCCCGACCTCCGGCGTACGGAGCAAACTCATCTGCGGTGCCATGGAAGTGGATCACCGATACCGGACGCTTGGCCTTGCACGTCTCCGTTCCCATCGGGCCGCTGACCGGCGCGATGGCGGCAATTCGATTGGAGAGTTCGGAAGCCAGACGGTAGACCATCATTGCGCCGTTGGAAATGCCGGTGGCGAAGATTCGTTTGGGGTCGAGAGACATACGCTTTCCAAGGTCGTTGAGCAACTCCTCCACAAGAGCCACGTCGTCAACCTGATGGAGCCTTGCATAGCCACAGCAAGATCCCGCATTCCAGGTCAGCGCCTGCGAAAGTCGTCCACTGCCATTCGGGTACACGACAACGAAACCGGCTTCTTCTGCCTTTTCGTTCAGTCCACAGAAAGCCATCATCTGTCGGGCGTTCGAGCCGCCCCCGTGGAAGGCCACGACGACCGAGCTGGGGGCGTTCGGGGAGACGTTGGCGGGGACGTGCGCGAGGTAGGACCGGGTGAGACCTCCGGATTGGAGGGAAAAAGTGTAGTCTCCCGCCTGGAGGGCATGGCAGGCTGTGCCAGTTCCAGCAATCCAAGTTAGGAACAGGACTATCGCGCGGTCAAGACTGGGCCTTTGCATCCAGCGTCACCTCACGCGAATGATAGCAGAGCAAGGCGGCCGCGGCAATCCGCGAAATGGCATCGCGTGTGCAATCAGGCGTCTTTGCCTGAGATTACGGGTCTTGTAGCTGAACATCCAATCGCACACTTGCGCAAGTGTGCGATTGGATGACACCGCGTCGTCGTGCAGTTCCCGCCCAATGCCCCCCCCGGGCTGTCCGCGTCATTGACAGCCTTACCGGTCGTGCGATAGCCTTTGTAGACGCGTCCAGCTCGAGGTAGAGGAGAACCTTGAAACTCGCCCACAGTCAACTCCGCCCTTTCCCTTCATTGCTCCGAATCGGACGCGGCGCTATAGTCGGACGAGGTCCGTAACAGAAAGGATGATCCATGCAAACCGTGACACTCACCCCTGACCTTTACCAACCCACTCCACCCGAGAAGTGCGACTACAAGATTGGGGTACTTGGCTGCGGGGGGATTGTGCGCGGAGCACACCTCCCCGCCTACAGGAATTTCGGCTACCACGTTGTCGCCGCGTGCGATTTGGTTGAAGACAACGTCAAGGACGCGCAGGCACGTTTTGCGATTCCAGCCATCACCACTCACGTCGAAGAGCTCCTGGCGAATGAAGCGATCCAGATCATCGACCTCGCCGTGCATGCCAACCAGCGTCTCCCCCTGGTTGAAAGGATTTGCGAGACGCGACCCAGGAACTTACTGGGCATTCTCAGTCAGAAGCCCTTTGCGATGAAGTGGGGCGACGCCGAGAAGATGGTGGAGTTGTGTGAGCGAGCAGGCCTCGTCCTGATGGTCAATCAGCAGGCCCGTTGGGCGCCCGCACATCGAGCGTTGAAAGTCCTGATCGAGCAGGGAGTCTTGGGTCACGTCTACTGCGTGACCCACTTCCACCGCTCCTTCCAGGATGTGCCCGGGTCATGGTTTGTGGCCCTGGAGAATTTCAACCTCATCGACCACGGAATTCACTACATCGACCTGCTGCGGCACTATACCGGTTTGAATCCCCTCCGGGTGAAGGCTACAGCAACCATGGTGCCGGGGCAAGCTGCCGTCTCACCCATGTGCCACACGCTCTTGTGCGAATTCGATCCACAGAAGCACGTCATGGGACTCAGTCACTTCAACAACATCGTTCAGACCTCCGCCCTCCATCAGTACGAATGGTACATCGACGGCACGGAGGGTTCGGCCTGTGCCTCCCGCAATGAAGTCATCATTTCCCTGAAGTCTTACCCGCAGCACAAGCAGGTGTTTCAGATCCAGGGCTCCTGGTTCCCCGATGCTTTCGGGGGCAGCATGGGGGAACTCATGCGCGCCCTCAACGAGAACCGCCAGCCGATGACTTCCGGCAGGGACAACCTGAACTCAATCAGGATCGCGTATGCCGCGGTGGAGAGTGTGGAGACCGGGAAAGCGGTGGATCTGTCCGGTTGAGAGGTCGTTAAAGGCCAACGTCTTTACAGACTCAGCACCCTCTCCAGCCACATCTCCGTCGCCCTGTCGCTGTCCACGCTCACTCCGATGTCATGCGGGCCGGGTTTGTCTTCGGGCGCGGATTGGAAGGTCGTGTAGCCGTAAGTTGCGTCGCCGCTCAACTCAACAGTCACCGTCCCGTTGCGCATCCCGACAACCGTCGGGTCGATGAGTGTCGCCACCGCCAAAGGATCGTGTAAGAGGGGAAACCGATGGCCCCACGCGGTGGTTGCCGCGAAGAGGCTCCGCGCGACGGGCCGGTCTGAAGCGCCAAGGCGGTCGAGATGGTCCTGACCGAGCTGGCATTTTGTCGTTACATCCAATCCGATTACGGTCATGGGAATCCGGCTGTTGAAGCAGATCGCCGCAGCGACCGGGTCGCATTGGATGTTCCACTCCGAAAGGTGGCGATCGAAACACGCACACATTGAAACGATCCGGGGAATCCTCCGGCTGAGGGAGGGTTCCTTGACCAGGGCCATGGCCAGATTAGTCATCGCTCCGATAGTGATCGGAATGAGGTCTCCTTGTCCGGCCACAATAGAGTCGATCAGGAAGTCGACGCCGTGTGACGCGTGGGGTGGGGAGAGTTGCTCCCACGGCAAGGCGGTGGCATCCTGGCAGGGACGGAGGTCCTCGAATTGTTCCTGTGCCATCTGCGGCAAAGATACCTGTCCGTGAGCCAGGTCCGGCTCACGATAAATCACCCGGGGGGACAACGGCGCCCCGCATCCCGCCGCTACCGGAACTTCCTCTCTGCCCGCCAGTTTCAAGATGGTCTTGGCCTGCCGCGCTCGTGCGGCG